>JANXXR010000028.1 GCA_025350525.1 Deltaproteobacteria bacterium | reverse complement strand
CGTGCGCCTCTCGAGCTTCTCCGGCACCACCACCCGCGACATGCAGGTCGCCATTCGACAGATGAAGGCGCAGAACGGCGGCACCCTCAAGGGCCTCGTCCTCGACATGCGCTCGAACCCCGGCGGGCTGCTCGAGCAGGCGATCCAGGTGGCCGACACCTTCATCGAGGAAGGGACGATCGTCACCACTGTCGGCATCAACGGCACGCTGCGCGAGCCGAAGCTGGCGCGCAACGACGGCGGCGAGCGCGAGTTCCCCATGGCGGTCTTGATCAGCAACGAGTCTGCCTCGGCCTCGGAGATCGTCGCGGGCGCGCTCAAGAACCTCAACCGCGCCATCATCGTCGGCCGCCAGAGCTTCGGCAAAGGCAGCGTGCAGGTCCTCTATGACTTCAAGGATCGCGAGAACGGCGACGAGAGCGCGCTCAAGCTCACCATCGCGCAGTACCTGACGCCCGGCGACATGTCGATCCAGGAGGTGGGCATCACCCCCGACGTCGAGCTGGTGCCGGCGCGCATCTTGAAGGACCGCATCGATCTGTGGGCGCCGCCCAAGACCTTCCGCGAGGCCGACTACGACAAGCACTTCTTCAACGGCTTCGCCCGCGACGAGGAGCAGGCCAAGGCCGGGCGCGAGCGGGTGGCGCAGAAGCCGTTCGAGACGCTGCGCTTCGTCAAGGAGGAGACCGCCAAGGAGAAGAAGAACCGCGAGCTGCTCGAGTCGGGCCAGCAGCCCGAGGACGACCTCGCCTCCGACGACGATCCCTCCGACGACGACGGCGTGCAGGTCGACTACCAGATCGAGTTCTGCCGCGACCTCTTGCAGCAGGCGACCTCCACCGACCGCCGCCAGCAGCTGGCGCAGTCGAAGCCGTTCGTCGAGCAGCGCCGCGCGCAGGAGCAGGAAAAGGCCAAGAGGCAGCTCGAGGCCATGGGCGTGAACTGGGCGCCGCCGCCGGTCGGCGGCGCTTTGAAAGCGCAGCCCGGCCAGGCCAAGGTGCAGGCCGAGATCAAGGTGCCGCGCACGCAGGCGGGGCAGACCATGGACCTCTCCATCACCGCGCACAACACCGGAGCGACTCCCATCTGGCGGCTGCGCGCGTACACCAAGTCGGACGACAGCGTGCTCGACCGGCGCGAGTTCGCTTTTGGTGCCCTGCAGCCCGGCGAGAAGCGCACCTGGACGGTGCCCATCAAGATCCCCAAGTACCTGCCCTCGCGGCGCGACGACATCGCCATCAAGTGGGAGGACGAGCTGGGCGACAAGATCGACGACGCCCACGCCGAGGCCGACATCTCCGAACTGCCGCGGCCGGCCTTCGCCTGGACCTGGCAGGTGGTCTCGCCCGACGGCCTCTTGCGCAAGGGCGACAAGGGCGACCTGACCGAGATCGTGGTGGACGTGAAGAACGTCGGCACCGGGCAGGCGTACGAGGCGTACGCGGCGTTGCACAACCTGAGCGAGGACAAGGTCAACGTCCGCAAGGGCCGCACCAAGCTGGGCCTGCTCAAGCCGGGCGAGAGCAAGAGCGCGACCTTCGTGCTCGAGGTGAAGAAGGGCCTCGACGAGAACGTTCCGGTGCGGCTCGAGGTCGGCGACAAGGATCTCTACGAGGCGCAGCGCGAGAAGATCCTGCTGCCGGTCGGAGCGGCCCAGCCTGCGGTGGCGGCTTCGGGATCGGTGCGCCTCCTGGTGGACACCACCATCCTCGCCAGCGCGCTCGAGGCCGGCAGCAAGCTGGCGACGGTGAAGAAGGGCGCGGTGCTGACCGCGCACGGCAAGGCCGGCCCGTTCTGGCGCGTCGAGTGGCAGAAGGGCCGCAACGGCTTCTTGCCGCTGGCCGCCGCCAAGGAGGCGCCGGGGGCGAAGGCCAACCTCAAGACGGTGGCGGAGGTGATGCAGAGCGAGGCGCCGGTGATCAAGCTCGCCAACGTCGACACCAGCCGCGGCGGCATCGACACCGACCAGGATCATTTCCCGGTCTCGGGCAGCGCCGCCGACGCCAACGGAATGCGCGACCTGCAGATCTTCGTCCAGCACGAGAACGACTACCGCAAGGTCTTCTTCCGCACCTCGAAGAAGCCGGGCCAGGTGCAGAACGCCGCCGGGCCCACCACGCTGGACTTCAGCGCCGACCTGCCGCTCAAGCCGGGCAACTCGACGGTGGTGATCATCGCCCGCGAGGACGACGATCTGATGACGCAGCGGACGCTGGTGGTGCACCGCAAGCAGCCGGTGGTGGCGCAGAAGGCGCCCGCCCGCGAGCGCGCCGAGCGCTAGATTCTCCAGTTCTACCGTTGGTAGATCCGAACGTCGGAGATCTGGGGACACCAAACGCAACTCGTGCCAAGGGCGAGGAGTTGGCACGGGGAGTTGCGTATGGTGTCCCCGGATCTCGTCTGGCGTTGGCCTTGCACAACCCGCGGGCATGGACGCCCTCACCCCCGCTGCCTGCGCGCTCGCCTCCTGTGGCCCCGCCTTCTTCGCCGTCAGCCGCGTCCTCGAGCGGCGCTCCTTCGCGCCGCTGGTGCGCGGCAGCCTCGAGCGCTGCTGCGTGCTCCTCGGCGCCGGCCTCGCCGCCGGATCGATCACCGCGCAGATCGGCTGCTTCGCCGCCGCCTTCTCCTCCGGCGAGGACGCGTTCGAGGCCGTCGCCTTCCGGGCCTTCTTCCTCGCGGCGCCCCCCGGCATCGCCGCCGCCACCTTTTGCACGGGCGAACTGCTCTCGGGCGCATCGGAACGCGGCGAAGCTGCGCTGGCCGCGGCCGTCGTCGCTGCCTACGCCGCGGGGCTGCTGGTCTTAGGCGCTGCGCTGGGCGCGCGGCTGACCTCCGGCGCATCGCTGGGAGGCGCCGCTGCTGCGAGCGCCCTGGCCTCGGCGGCGGCGTACCTCTGCGTGCGGGGGGCTACTCGAGCTCGATGAGCGAGAAGCGATCGCTCTTGGGCTCTTCGGGCTTCTTCTGGCCGCCGGGCCCGGCGATGCCCGCGGGCTGCGGCGGACGCTGCCCCTGCTGCGGCGTCGCCGGCTGCGCGGCCGGCGGCGGCGAGGCGGGCTGCGCCGTGCGCTGCGGCTGGCCCACCCGCGCCGGCGTCGCCTCCTCCTGGTAGAGGCTGCGGTTGTAGATGCTCGAGGCCCCGCCCGGAACGCTCTCGCGCCGCGGCTGCGCCTCGACCACGCTGACCCCCGGCCCCCGCGGCGTCCCCGTCGGCCGCCGGTACTCGGTGATGGGCAGGATGCCTTGCCCGTCCACCCGCACCGAGATGTTCTCGCCGTCGATGATGAAGCGCTCCAGCACCGGATCCTTCTTCGAGGCCTTCAGGCGCTTGAGCATCTGCGCGAAGCTCTCCTCGCCGCCCGCGTCCGCCGCGAGATCGGTGCTCTCCCCCGCGCGCGACAACGGCACCACGCCTTCGATGACGTAGGTGGTGAGGAGCTGGGCGCAGAGCTCGAGCAGTTCGTCTCCGGCCAAGCCCCGCAGTCGCGCGCGCAGTTCGCCGGCCACCTGCGCGGCCGGGTCCATGTCGTTGCGAATCGGGTCGCTCATCGCTCGAACCCCGCCGGGAAGGTGCAGCCAATGGCCGAGCTGCCGCTGAAGTCGGCACCGGCCAGCGCGGCGTCGCGAAAGTCCACGCCCACCAGCGTCGCCCGCGCGAACGACGCGCCCATCAGATTGGCCCCGCGCAGCGAGACATCCACCAGCCGCGCGCCGCTGAAGTCGGCTTTCTCCAGCGAGGCGGCGCCCAGCCGGGCGTCGATGAAGACCGTGCGCAGGAGGAGCGCGCTGTCGAATTTGGCGCGGTAGAGCTTGGTGTCCTCGAAGCGCACCACCGAGAGCTGCGCGCCCGAGAAGACGGCGTTCATCGCCTCGCAGCCGTGGATCTTGAGCCGCCGTCCCTGCACCTGCGCGCAGTCGATCTCGTTCAGGTCGCAGAAGTAGAGCTCCACCCGCTCCAGGCGCGCCCCGCGCAGCCGCGCCTTGCGCAGCGCCGAATGCGCAAAGGTCGTCTCGCGGATGCGGGTGCCGGCGAGGTTGCCCCCGGCGAGGTCGCTCTTCTCGACCACGGTCTTCAGCCAGTCGGAGCCGCTGGCGAAGACGGTGGGCATGGCGCACGATTCGATGCGGTCGCCGTTGAAGCCGCCGTTGTCCCGCAAGTGTTGCAGCGCCATCGGCGCCTGGTGCGCAGTGAAATCCACGAGAGAGACCGTAACAACAAACCCAAGCAAGCAGCAACCCGTTCCGTTGCCCGCTCGGCGAGGCGCGTGCTAGCCTCCCATCCCCCATGACTCCCCCCGAGGCCGACCCGTTCGGCGTTCCCAAGAAGCTGGTCCACGCCCCGGCCATGCAGGCCGCGGGCACCCCCGCGCTGGCCATTACCGGCCAGCCGCGCGAGGTGGCGGAGGAGGTGGCCCGGCAGGCCGCGCTGCGCCGCGTGGACAAGGACATCGAACACTTGATGAGGGCGCGCTACCCCCTCATCTACATCCTCTCCTCCGAGGAGAAGCGGGTCGAGAAGAGCATCGCCGACGTCCTCCACTCGCGCGAGGCACAGAAGAACTACAAGACCAAGATCTACACCTGGAGCGTCACCGAGGGCGTTCGGGTCGGCGGCGAGCCGCAGGGCGACAGCAAGGATCCGCTCAAGGCGCTGCGCTTCATCCTCGAGGCCAAGAAGGACGAGCGCGCCGTCTTCATCCTCCGCGACCTGCATGCCTTCCAGAAAAATCCCGAAGTGGTCCGCCTGCTCCGCGACCTGGCGCGCAACCTGAAGGAGACGCTCAAGACCGTCTTCATGATCTCGCCCTTGCTGCAGATCCCGCCCGAGCTCGACAAGGAAGTCGCCGTCGTCGAGTACCCGCTGCCGGAGCTGTCCGAGATCGGGACCATCCTCGACCGCGTCATGACCATGGTGCCGGGCAAGACGCCGCCCACCGGCCAGGAGCGCGAGCACATCGTCGAGGCGGCGCTGGGCCTCACCGCCGACGAGGCCGAGAACGTCTTCGCCAAGTCGCTGGTGCAGACCGGGACCTTCGATATCGACGTCATCCTCTCCGAGAAGGAGCGCATCGTCCGCAAGAGCGGCGTGCTCGAGTTCTTCCGCACCCAGGAGAAGATGGACAACATCGGCGGGCTCGACCTGCTCAAGAGCTGGCTGCGCAAGCGGCAGAGCGCCTTCTCCGAAGAGGCGCGCGCCTTCGGACTGCCGCATCCCAAGGGGATCCTCATGATCGGCATCCCCGGCGGAGGAAAGTCGCTGACGGCGAAAGCAGTGGGCGCGGCCTGGCGCCTGCCGCTCCTGCGCCTCGACGTCGGCAAGGTCTTCGCCGGCATCGTCGGAAGCAGCGAGGAGAACATGCGCCGCGCCATCCAGATGGCCGAGGCGGTGGCGCCCTCGATCCTCTGGGTGGACGAGCTGGAGAAGGGCTTCTCCGGCACCGGCTCTTCCAACAACTCCGACGGCGGCACCGCCGCGCGCGTCTTCGGCAGCTTCATCACCTGGCTGCAGGAGAAGACCAGCCCGGTCTTCGTCATCGCCACCGCCAACAACGTCGACGAGCTCCCGCCCGAGATGATGCGCAAGGGCCGCTTCGACGAGATCTTCTTCGTCGACCTGCCATCGCCG
>JANXXR010000016.1 GCA_025350525.1 Deltaproteobacteria bacterium | reverse complement strand
ACGGCACCATCCTGCCGCCGGGCTTCATGGACACCCTGCGGCGCGACTTCGCGGCGGTGTACTTCGGCGCGGTGGGCGACCCCCGGGTTCCCGGCAACGAGCACGCCAAGGGGATCCTGCTGGCGATGCGCTTCGAGCTGGACCTCTACATCAACCTCCGCCCCTGCCTGCTGATGGACGACCGCCTGAGCCCCCTCAAGGGCAAGGGCCGCGCCGAATTGCGCTTCACCGTCTTCCGCGAGAACACCGAAGGCCTCTACACCGGCACCGGCGGCGTCTTCAAGAAGGGCACGCCCGACGAGATCGCGCAGGAGGTGGAGGTCAACACCCGCAAGGGCGTCGAGCGGATCTGCGAGGCGGCCTTCGCCTTCGCGGAGCAGCGGGGGCTGAAGAAGGTCTGCATGGCCGACAAGGCCAACGTGCTCCTCTTCGGCCACGGTCTCTGGCGGCGGACCTTCGCCGAGGTGGCCAAGCGGCACTTGGGCGTGCACGCCAGGGCGGTGTACGTGGACGCGCTGGCGATGGACCTCATCCGCCAGCCCGAAGCGTACGAGGTCATCGTCACCAACAACCTCTTCGGCGACATCCTCACCGACCTGGGCGCGGCGCTGACCGGGGGCCTCGGCGTCGCGGCCTCGGGCAACATCCATCCGGGGCGCGTCTCGCTCTTCGAGCCGGTGCACGGCAGCGCGCCCGATATCGCGGGGCAGGGCAAGGCCAACCCGCTGGCGATGGCGCTGACCGGGGCGCTGATGCTGGAGCACCTGGGCTATGCGCGGGAGGCACAGCTCGTCGGCCGCGCCGTCGAGGAGCAGGTCCGCGAAGGCGCGCGGACTCCCGATTTGGTGCCGCTGCTGGGCGGCCCGGCCTCGACCACGGCGCAGGTGGGCGCGGAGCTGCTCGGGCGCCTCGACCGGCTGCTCTAGGGATCTCCGCTATTGGAGAATTTTGTAGAACACGCTGGTCGGCGCCGGCCGGCCGTCGGGCATGAGCGCGTAGCCCGGGATTTCGCCGACCTTCACGGAGCCGCAGGAGAGGTAGAGCTTCTCTCCCTCGGCGCCGGAGATGGTATCAAAAGTCAGCAGGGTGCGGCCCCGCCGGCGCGCCGCCGCGCAAACCGCCTCGAAGAGGGCGCGCCCCACGCCGCGGCGCCGGGCCCGCCGGTGCACCAGCATCTTGGCCAGCTCGGCGCGGTGCGGCTGGTTGGGCGGCGTCTCGAGGATGAGCTGGGCGGTGCCGTCGATCTCCCCCGCGTCCTCGCCCGCGGCGAAGAGCAGGCGGCGGCCCGCGGCCACCTCCGCGGCGATGCTCCGGAACCAGGCGACCGCGTCCTCCCGCGTGAAGTCGGCCATGAAGCTGACCGAGGCGCCGCCTGCGACCGCGTCGAGCAGCACCTCCGCCAGCCCTTCCACCTGCGCGAGCGTCTCTTCCGCCGAGAGCGATCGGATCACGTCCGCCTCGACGCGGCGACGGCCGCGCAGACCGCCGAGAGGGCATTCAACGCGCCCGGCGCCCAGAAGAAGCTGCGAAAGCCCACCACCGCAAACCCGAGCTGCAGCGCCGCGGTGGCCCACAAGATCGGGCGCGCCGTCGCCAGGGTCTGGGAGGAGAGCAGCCAGAGCACCACCGCGAGATAGACGGCGACGAGGATGATGAGGAAGCCGTATCCGTCGTAAAAATCCCAGTAGGAGCGCTGCGCGCCGAAGGCGTCGAAGTGCACGGCCTTCATCGCCGCCGCCACCGCGCCCGGACGGCCGTCGAGGCGCGGGTGCGAGTAACCCATCGAATGGCCGAGCGCGAAGAGGGCCGTGAACACCGCCGCCGCGCGCAGGAGCAGGCGGCTCATCGGCCCTCCTCCGACTGCGCCGGCGTGGTGCGGATCAACGACTCGTAGACCTGCTTGATGGAATCCTCCGGTTGCGTCTGCTCCGACCGCGCCGCCGCGAACGGCGTGCGGTACTTCGAGACCCAGCGGTCGTGCACATCGGGAAAGTCATGTGTCAAGTGAACGCCGCGCAGGCCGCCGCCCCTTGTCGCCGTCCGGACCGGAAATGGTTATGCTCCGCCTCCCTCCCGGAGAGCCCATGAAGCCCATCCCGACAGAGCTCGTCTTCCTGGCAGCGAAGCGCACGCCGTTCGGCACCTACGGAGGCGCGCTCAAGGACGTCTCCGCCACCGACCTCGCGGTCCACGCCTCCAAGGCCGCCATCAAACAGGCGGGGGTCAAGCCCGAAGAGATCGACAACGTCGTCTTCGGCAACGTGGTCCAGACCAGCGGCGACGCCATCTACCTCGCCCGCCACGTCGGGCTGAAGGCGGGCCTTCCGCAGCACGTCCCCGCGCTCACCGTCAACCGGCTCTGCGGGTCGGGCTTCCAGGCCATCGTCGACGCGGCGCTGGAGATGCTGGCCGGCCACAGCGAGTGCGCGCTGGTCGGCGGCAGCGAGAACATGTCGCAGGCGCCGCACGTCGCGCGCGGCTTGCGCTTCGGCGTGGCCCTGGGCAAGGCGCCCAAGCTCGAGGACAGCCTCTGGGAGGCCCTCACCGACAGCTACACCGGCCTGCCGATGGCGATGACCGCCGAGAACCTTGCTACCAAGTATCAGATCACTCAGAAGGAGGTGGACGCCTACGCGGTGCAGAGCCAGAAGCGCTTCGCCGCCGCGCAGGAAGGCGGGCGGCTCGCCGAGGAGATCGCGCCGATGGAGCTGCCCGGCAAGAAGGGCACCACCGTCCAGTTCGCCCGCGATGAGCACAACCGCCCCGAGACCACCCTCGAGACGCTGGCGAAGCTGCCCAAGGTCTTCAAGAAGGACGGCGTCATCCACGCCGGCGCGGCCAGCG
>JANXXR010000681.1 GCA_025350525.1 Deltaproteobacteria bacterium | reverse complement strand
CACGCGCGTGGTCCGCAACCTCGCCATCGTGGGGCTCGTCGCCTGCGCCGTGGTGGTGGTCTTCGCCTCCACCCGCGGCGGCGGGGCCGAGGTCTGGAAGCAGGGCTTCCTCGCCGGCATCGCCCTGGCCATGGCGCTGCTCCCCGAGGAGTTCCCCGTGGTGCTCACCGTCTTCTTCGCGCTCGGCGCCTGGCGGCTCTCGCGCAGCAACGTGCTGACGCGGCGGATGCCGGCGGTCGAGATGCTGGGGGCGGCCACCGTCCTCTGCGTCGACAAGACGGGCACGCTGACGCAGAACCAGATGACCCTGCGCAAGCTCGCCGCCGCCGGGGGCAAAGCCCTCGACCTCGCTGCCCTCGACGGCGCGCTCCCCGAAGAGCTGCACGGCCTGCTCGAGAACGCCATCCTGGCGAGCAAGCGCGATCCCTTCGACCCCATGGAGCGGGCGCTGCACGAGGCCGGCGACCGGCTCATCAAGGACACCGAGCACCTGCATCCGGCCTGGTCGCTGCTGCGCGAGTATCCACTCAGCCGCGGGCTTCTCGCGGTCAGCCACGCCTGGAGCAGCGGCGGCGGAGAGGTGGTGGTGGCGAGCAAGGGCGCGCCCGAAGCCATCGCCGACCTCTGTCACCTCGCCAAGGAGCGGCGCGCGGCGCTGACGCTGGAGGTGGCGGCGCTCGCCTCGCAGGGACTGCGCGTGCTGGGCGTGGCGCGCGGCGGGGCGAGGGAGGGTCTCCTCCCCGACCTGCACCACGATCTCGCGCTCGAATGGGTGGGCCTGCTGGGCTTCGCCGACCCGCTCCGCCCCACCGTCCCGGCCGCGATGGCGGAGTGCCGGGCCGCGGGCGTGCGGGTGGTGATGATCACCGGCGATTCCCCCGAGACCGCCCGCAGCATCGCCCGGCAGGCGGGGATTCCAGGCAGCGAGACCGTGATCACCGGACCCGAGCTGGAAGGCATGTCCGACGGCGAGCTGGCCCGGCGAGCTTGCGAGGTCCAGGTCTTTGCCCGCATGGTCCCCGAGCAGAAGCTGCGCATCGTCAACGCGCTCAAGGCCAACGACGAGGTGGTGGCCATGACCGGCGACGGAGTCAACGACGCCCCGGCCCTGAAAGCCGCCCACATCGGCATCGCCATGGGCGGGCGCGGGACCGACGTGGCCCGCGAGGCCGCCTCGCTGGTGCTGCTCGACGATGACTTCTCCTCGATCGTCGCCGCCATCCGCCTGGGGCGGCGCATCTTCGACAACATCAAGAAGGCCATCGTCTTCATCGTCGCCGTGCACGTGCCCATCGCGGGCCTCTCCATCCTGCCGGTCTTCTTCGCCGGCTGGCCGCTCTTGCTCCTGCCGGTCCACATCGTCTTCCTCGAGCTGATCATCGACCCCTCCTGCTCCATCGTCTTCGAGGCCGAGGAGCCGGAGGAGGACGTCATGCAGCGGCCGCCGCGACGGCGCGACGAGCGGCTCTTCTCGAAAGCGACCCTCGCCGTCGCCATCCTGCAGGGCCTCAGCATCCTCGCCGTCTGCCTCTGCGTCTTCCTCGTCGCGCGCACCGGACGCTCCGCCGCCGCCGCCCGCGCCCTCACCTTTGCCACGCTGGTGGTCGCCTTCCTGGTGGTCATCCTCGTCAACCGCTCCTGGTCGCGCTCGGCCGTCTCCATGCTGCGGGTGCCCAACGCCGCGCTGCGCTGGGTGCTGCTCGGCGCCTCGGTCTTCCTCGCGCTGGCCCTCCTGCTGCCGTTCGCGCAGCGCCTCTTCCACTTCGCCCCGCTCCGCACGACCGACCTCCTCCTCAGCCTGGGAGCCGGGTTTGTCTGCGTGCTCTGGTTCGAAGCGGTCAAGCGGGTCAGGCGGCGCTTTCCGCAGAACGAAGCGCGCCGGGGTACAACGGCGGAATGACCGCACGCCCCTCGCGACTCGCCTGGCTCTTCTGGGCGGCCGCGGCGTGGGCCGGACCGGGCGCGGTGGCCTTCTGCCGCATCGGCGACAGCGACGCGGGCTGGCACCTGGCGCTGGGGCGGCGGATCGCCAGCGGCAATTTCCCCCGCACCAACGCGCTCACCTGGACCGCCGCCGACAGCCCCTGGTACGACACCTCCTGGCTCTGGGACTGGCTGACGTACCTGGCCACCGCGCGCTTCGGCCTCGCCGCGCTCCAGCTCATCACCTGGATGTTCTTCGGCGCCGCCCTCTGCGCCGTCGCCTGGGCCTGCGCCCGGCGTGGAACGCCGGCGGTGGTGGTGGCCGTGGCGCTCCTCCTCGTGCCGCGGCTGACGGTGCGGCCTCACGTCGCCACCTGGACCGGGCTGGCGCTGGTGGTCG
>JANXXR010000674.1 GCA_025350525.1 Deltaproteobacteria bacterium | reverse complement strand
GGTGCGCGGCGCGCTTCAAGACCCGTCGCAGATTCGGCGAGGGCGCGAACTCCTGAACCGGCACGCGCACCGAGATGCAGGCCGCGCACCGCAGGCAGACGGGGCGGAAGTAGACGGGCCCGAAGCGCCGCCAGCCGCGCTCGAGCAGCTGCTCCAGCTCTGGCGGGCTGACGCCGGTCATCAGCAGCGTCTCGGTCGTCGAGTCCTGGCCCGGCAGGTAGGGGCACGGCTCGGGGCCGTCGATGCGGTGCTGCAGGAGGCGCACGGGCGGATTGTAACGCCTGCGGGTAGAGTTCGAGAATGGATCCCGTCGATCGCATCGTCGCGCTGCTTTCGGACGCATCGCCCCGCAAGCGGATCGCGGCGGCGGTGGTGCTGGGCGAGCTGGGCGCGAAGTCGTCCCGCGCGAAGTCGTCCAAGGTTATCGCCGCGCTCTCGACGCTGGCGCGCGACGAGCTGGCGGCGCTGGCCGAGCCGGCCGTCGAGGCGCTGGGCAAGCTGGGCGCGCGGGCGGCGCTGCCGGTGCTGCTCGAGGCGCTCGAGCGCAAGGACCTGGCGCAGGCGGCGACCCAGGCCATCGCGGCGCTGGGCGGGGCGGCGCCCAGGTCGTTCGCGGCGCTGCTCGACGGGCTGCGCGGGCAGCCGTGGGAGGCGGTCAGCAAGCTGGCGCTCTCGGTGCGGCAGATGGCGCGGGCCACGCCGCCAGCGGCGCGCAGGTCGATGGCCAAGCAGGTGGCCGCGCTGATCAAGAAGCTGCGCGACGACGAGCCGGCGCTGCGGGGCGCCATCAAGATCCTCGGATATCTCGAGCTGCCCGAGAGCGCCGCGCTGCTGGAGCCCTGGCTGGATGCGGCCCAGAGCCCGGCGGTGCGGGTGGAGGCGATCACCGCGCTGCGCTTCGTGCTGGGAGAGAAGCCGCCCGCCCGGCCGCTGCGCGCGCTGGTCAAGTTGCTGGAGGACACCGACGCGCTGGTGGCGCGGGCGGCGCGCGACACGCTGACGGTGGTGCCGGGCGTGGCCTCCGCAGACTTGCTGCGGCTGGCGCAGTTGAAAGGGGAGCTTTCGCTGTGGGCCATCGAGCGGCTGCATGCGCTGGGCGCAGCCCGCGAGCTGGCGGCGCTGGCGAGCGGCGCCGACCGCGCGCGGGCCGAGGCCGCGGTGCGGGCGCTGGCCGGACTGCCGGGCTCGGCGCCGCTCCTGGTCGCGGCGCTGATCGAGGCCACCGAGGAGCCGGCGGCGCACGCGCTGGCGGGAGCGCTCGAGCGCGTCCAGCTCGCCGGACGCGATCTGGCGAAGCTGCGCGCGGCGGGCGCGGCTGCGCTGACCCGCAGCTTCGCGCTGGCCCGGCGGCAGCTGGAGCCGGTGCGGCGGGCCGATCCGCAGGGCTGGGCGCAGCTGCTGCGCGACGCCGCGCGGAGCGGCGCGGATCCGGCGCGCGCCGAGGCCATCTCCGAGCTGCTGGCGCGCTCGTCGTGGGCGACGCCGCAGGATCGCTACGCGCACGCGAGCCTGCTGCTGCGCAGGTCGGCGCTCGATCCGCACCCGCGCGCGCGGCAGGCGGACCCGGCGCTGGCCGAGCTTTCGAGGCTGGCGGCGGACGGCTTTGCGCTGGCCGAGGCGCTGGAGAAGGACCGCGCCATCGCCGACGAGGCGCGCTACCACGCGGGCTTTCATTTCTCGGAGCACGCCTCTCCAGAAGTCCGCGCGCAGGGCCTCCTGCTCCTCGAAGGATTGGCGAAGGGCCGCAGCAAGATCGCGCGGGCGGCGAAGAACAAGCTCGGCCTGCGCCCGCAATGAATCTGCTCCTCTTGCGCGACCAGGACTTCCTCGCCGACGGGACGGCGCGCCTGAGCGGGCGCCGGCTGCTGCACGCCCGCGAGGTACTGCGGGCGGCAGCGGGAGACGTCCTGCGCGTCGGACGGCTGGGCGGAGGGCTCGGCAAAGGCTTCGTCTTGCGCCTCACCGAGGACGAGCTGGTGCTGCGCTGCGAGCTGCTGGATCCGCCGCCCGCGCGGCCCGGCGTCGATCTGCTGCTGGCCATTCCGCGGCCCAAGGCGTTGCGCCGCATCCTGCCGGCGGCGGCGTCGCTGGGGGTGGACCGCATCGTG
>JANXXR010000668.1 GCA_025350525.1 Deltaproteobacteria bacterium | reverse complement strand
TTCCGGGCGGTGGTCACCTTTGCCGAGAGCCACGGCAAGACCGTCCTCACCGTGCGGATGATCTTCGCCACCGCCGCCGAGCGTGAGAAATGCGCTAAGGACTTCGGCGCCGTCGAAGGACTCAACCAGGAGCTGGGCAAGCTGGCAGGCCACCTCCAGACCGTTTCCTGAAATACTCCCGCGGCCGGCTCGTGGTGGCGGCGGGAGATCACCCATGACAGCATCCGTGTACCGACGCACCGGCCTCCTCGCCCTCGTCCTCGCCTCCTGCGCGAGCGGACAACCCAGGCCCAGCGCCGCCGCCATGACCGAAGCCAAGGCCAAAAGCCCGCTGCTCGCGCCCTGGCCGGGTCCGTGGAGCGGAGTGCCGCCCTTTGGCAGCTTCACGGTGGCCGACCTCAAGACCGCCATGGAAGAGGGGATGGCGCAAAACCTCGCCGAGATCGACGGGATCGCGGCCAACCCCGAGCCGCCCGGCTTCGAGAACACCATCGTCGCGCTCGACCGCGCCGGCGCGCCCTTCGATCGGGCCAGCGCGGTCTACGGCGTCTACACCTCCACGCTGAGCGACAAACAGATGCAGGCCATCGAGGAGGAGCTGTCGCCGAAGCTCGCCGCCTTCGGCGACAAGATCGTGCAGAACCCGAAGCTCTTCGCGCGCATCTCCGCCGTCTACCAGCAGCGCGACCAGCTCCGCCTCACCCCTGAGCAGCAGCGGCTCCTCTGGCTCGACTACACCGGCTTCGTGCGGCAGGGCGCCAGCCTCGCCGGGCCCGCCAAGGAGAAGCTCTCGGCGCTGAACCAGCAGCTGGCCACGCTCTCGACGAAGTTCAACCAGAACATCCTCGCGGAAGAAGGCACGCAGCTGGTGCTGCTCGAGAGCGAGGCCGACCTGGCCGGGCTCTCGCAGGGCTTGCGCGAGCAGGCGGCGGCAGCGGCTCTGTCGCGGGGCAAGGCGGGCAAGTGGGCCGTGCTCAACACCCGCTCGAGCGTCGATCCCTTCCTGACTTTTTCGACCCGGCGCGACCTGCGCGAGAAGGTCTGGCGCATGTTCATCATGCGCGGCGACAACGGCGACGCCCACGACAACAACGCCATCATCACCGAGGTCCTGCGGCTCCGCGCGCAGAAGGCGAAGCTGCTCGGCTACCCGACCTGGGCGCACTGGAAGCTGGAAGACCAGATGGCCAAGACGCCCGAGCGCGCGCTGGCCCTGATGAAGGCGGTGTGGAAGCCCGCCGTCGCCCGCGTCCACGAGGAAGTCAAAGACATGCAGGCCATCGCGCCGGAAAAAATCGCCCCGTGGGATTACCGTTTCTACGCGGAGAAAGTTCGCAAGGCGAAGTACGACCTCGACGAGAACGAGCTCAAGCCGTACCTCCAGCTGGAGAAGCTGCGCGAAGGGATGTTCTGGGTGGCGGGCGAGCTCTTCGGCTTCCGCTTCGTGCCCGTCGAGGCCGGCGCGGTGCCCGTCTACCATCCCGACGTGCGCGTCTGGGAGGTGAAGGACTCCGCCGGCAAGCACGTGGGGCTCTGGTACTTCGACCCCTACGCGCGGCCCGGCAAGAACTCCGGCGCGTGGATGAACGAGTACCGCCGCCAGTCGCGGGTGAGCGGCGAGGTGCCGGTGATCGTCTCCAACAACGCCAACTTCCAGAAGGGCAAGCCGGGCGAGCCGGTGCTGATCAGCTGGGACGACGCCACCGGCATGTTCCACGAGTTCGGCCACGCGCTGCACGGACTCAACTCCAGCGTCACCTACCAGGCGCTCTCGGGCACCAGCGTGCCGCGCGACTATGTCGAGTTCCCCTCGCAGCTGCTCGAGCACTGGCTGTCCACCCGCGCCGTGCTCGACAGGTTTGCCACCCACGTCGAGACCGGCCAGCCGATTCCGGCGGCGCTGGTGGCCAAGATCGAGCGGAGCAAGACCTTCAACCAGGGCTTCGCCACCGTCGAGTACCTCTCGGCGGCGCTCATCGACATGAAGCTGCACCTCGCCGGCGAGACGCCCATCGACCCGCGCAAGTTCGAGAAGGAGACGCTGACCGCGCTGGGCATGCCGGACGAGCTGGTGATGCGGCACCGCACGCCGCAGTTCGGGCACGTCTTCTCCGGCGACGGATACTCGGCCGGCTACTACAGCTACCTCTGGGCGGACACGCTCTCGGCCGATGCCTGGGAGGCGTTCCTCGAGGGCAAGGGCCCCTACGACCTGGAAGTTGCGCGGCGGCTGCAGCAATACGTCTTCCGCGCCGGCAACACGGTGGACCCCGCCGACGGCTATCGCGCCTTCCGCGGGCGCGACCCCGGCATCGGCGCTCTGATGCGCAAGCGCGGCTTCCCGGCGCCCGCGGCGGGCTCGGCCCAGCAGTGAGACCTTGCGCCGCGGCTGTGGCACGCTCATGGCCGTGAGGCGTCTACTTCTAGCTCTCGTGCTGTGCGGCTGCTCCACGGCCGCGCTGCCCCTGCTTGCGCCGCCCACTGGCGACGCCGCCACCGTCTTCGTCCCCGGCTACAAGGGCAGCTTCCTCGCCGGCGAGGACGGCGACCGCGCCTGGCTGACTCCGGGCGCCGCGCTCTCGGGCGGAGATCGATCGCTGGCGCTGCCCTTCGCAGGGGACCACCTCGGCCCGCACTTCGGCGCGCTGCACCCCGACGGCCCGCTCACCCGCCTCTCGGTGCTGGGCATCGGCGAGGACGTCTACCTCCACTTCCTCGAGTTCTTTGCCCGCGGCGTTCCCTCGCCGGTGGTCTTCGCCTACGACTGGCGGCAGGACTTGCGCGAGTCGGGCCGCGGGCTCTGCGCGACGATCGCGCGGCTGCCGGCGCGGCGGGTGACGCTGGTCGCGCACAGCATGGGCGGACTGGTCGCGCTCGCCTGCCTGCAGCAGGGCGCGCCCAAAGTCCGCAAGGTCGTCTTCGCGGGGACGCCGTTCGCCGGCTCGCCGAAGATCTTCCCCGACCTGGTGCGCGGCGACCACGCCGGCCGCAACCACGCGCTGCTCTCGGCGGAGGCGCTCTTCACCTTTGCCTCCGCCTTCCAGCTCTTGCCTTTGTCGCCGGACTTCATCGAGGGCGCGCCGGGCGATCCCTTCTCAGAGACCTTCTGGACCGGCCGCGGTCTCGGGGTCTTCGCAGACGAGGCGCGCCGCACCGACGCCGCCTATCTCGCGCAGCTGCGCCGGATGCTGTCCGCGCGCGAGCAATGGCAGCTCCTCATGCGCGGCGCCGCGGTTCTTTCGGCGATGGCGGCTCCCTCGGCGCTGGTAGTGGTCGGCGTCGGGCGCGAGACGGTGAGCGGCGTGCGCTTCGCGAACGGCAGCTTCGACTTCGACCACCCGCCCACCGCCGACGGCGACGGCACCGTGCTCTCGGCGAGCGCGCGTCCCGCCTTCCCGCACGAGGAGCTGATCTCGCGGGCGGCCCACAACACGCTGCTCGACGACGGCAAGGTCCAGCAGGCCATCTCCGCGGCGGCGCAGCCGTGAACGCTTCCGGCAGGTTCGCCCGCTACGTTGTTGCCGTGCTGCTGGTCGGCGTGCTGGCGGCGGCCTTCGCCATCGCCTTCCGGCTCCTGCTCCACCACGGCCTCGCGCTCGTCCTCGGCACCAGCGACGTGCTGGAAGGATTCGCCGCGCTGCCCTGGCATTTGCGGCTCGCGCTGCCCGCCGCGGGAGGAGGGCTGGCGGCGGCCATCAGCCTGCTCGCCGCGCGCAGCCCTGGCGGACACGGCGTTGCCGTCATCCTCGAATCGGTGGTGCTGGGCCGCGGGCAGATCCGGCTGCCGGCGGTGCTGCTCAAGAGCCTGGCCTCGCTGGTGGCGCTCTGCAGCGGCGCCTCCATCGGCCGCGAAGGATCGATCATCCAGTTCGGCGGCGGCAGCGGCTCGCTCGTCGGCCGCCTTTTCCGCATGCCCGCGCGGGAGACGCGGATGCTGGTGGCGGCCGGCACCGGCGCGGGCTTCGCGGCGGCGTACAACACGCCCTTTGCGGCGGTGCTCTTCGTGGTCGAGATCGTCACCGGCATCCTCGGCGTGGACATCCTCGTGCCGGTGGCCGCGGCGATTGCGGTCGCCACCACGCTGACCCGCCTCGCCATCGGCGGCGGGCCCATCTACGGCAAGCGGACCTTCGCGCTGGTGACGCAGGAGGAGCTCGTGGCCCACTGCCTGCTGGGCCTGCTCGCGGGGCTGATCGGTCCGGCCTTCCTCCTTCTGCTCTCGAAGGCGGAGGACTTCGTGCAGCGGGTCCCCCTGCCGCGGCTCGCCTGGGGAACGCTGGGCGGCCTGGGCGTGGGCTTGATCGCGCTCTGGCTGCCGGCGGTCACCGGCAACGGCTACGAAGCCATCCAGCTCATCCTCGACGCCAAACTCGCGGGCGCCGTCCTCGGCGTGCTGCTCATCGCCAAGGCAGCGGCCACCGTCTCGTCGGTGTCGTCGGGCAGCCCGGGCGGCGTCTTCACACCGTCGCTCTTCCTCGGCGCGGCGCTCGGAGGCCTGGTCGGCTGGGCGGTGCCGCACGTGCTGGTGGCGCGCGGCTCGGCGGCGGAGGTGGGCGGGTACGCGCTGGCAGGAATGGCCGCGCTCATCGCCGCCACCACGCATGCGCCGCTGATGGCCGCGGCGCTCGCCTTCGAGCTCTCGGGCGACTATGCGCTGGTCATCCCCCTCCTCGCCGGCACCACCATTGCGGCGCTGGTCTCGCGGCAGCTCCGCCCCGACTCCATCTACACCGAGGAGCTGCGCCGCCGCGGCATTCCCTGGCGCGGCAGCCTGACCGAGCGCCTCGCCCACGCGGTCATCGCCCGCGACATCCTCACCATGGATCCGCCCACCGTCGCCGCGGAGGCCAGCGTCTCGGAGGCGCTGCGCGAGCTGGCTGCCCCCAACGTGCGCGTCGTCTACGTCCCCGGCGAGGAGCTGCGGGCCATCGACCTCAACGACGCCAAGCGCCTCTGGGCCCTCCCCGACCGCGACCGGCTGCGCGTGGACGAGGTGGCGCATCCGGTGACGGCGGTGTCGCCGCAGGATTCGCTCCTCGACCTCGGGCAGAAGCTGTGGAGCACTGACTGGGGCGAGCTGCCCGTCTGCGCGGAGGGCAAGCTGCTTGGAATCGTCACCCGCCGCGCGCTTTTGGGCGCGCTCGACGCGGAGGTCCTGCGCCGCGACGTGCTGCTCACCCGGGTGGTGCGCTTCGACGCCGGACGCGAGGCGGGCGACTTCTTCGAGCTGCCCCCCGACCGGCACATCGAGGAGATCGCGGCGCCCGGCAGCCTGTTGGGAGCCCCCCTGCGCGCCGCGCATCTCCAGGAAAAGTTTGGCGTGACGGTGCTGGCGCTCCGCCGCGCGGGGGCGGCGCGGGTGGAAGAGATCGCCCCGGAGAGGCAGCCCAGGCGCGGCGATCGCCTCCTCATCCTGGGGCCGCCCGCGGGCATCGAGGCGCTGCGGGAAGCCCGGTGAGCAGCAAGGCTGCGAAAAGCCCGTGGAGCAGCAACGCTGCGAGAGGTCCGTGGAACCGCAAGAAAGAGAAATATTCCGCTTTCGTGCGCGTCCGGAGAAGCGCCTTCGCTTCTCTTGCATCTTCACAGAGCGCCGCCGGCTAGCCGTCGTCTTGAACTGGGGAAACAGTCGATGAACTTGTCCGACCTGTCGAGTTTCGCCCGGCCCATTCGTCTCTGGATCATGAGGATGGGACTTTTGCTGGCGTTCTTCCTGCTCCCGGCGGCACCGGCGTTCGCGCTGCAGCCGCTGGACGCCTTTCTCGCTTCGGCCCGGACCCGCAGCCCCGACGCGCTGGAGGCGCAGGCCAACCTTGCCCAGCAGCAGGCGCAGGCGGATCTGGCGTTCGGCCGCGTGCTCCCGGGCGTCACCGCGCGGGCTTCGATCACCCGCAACCAGTACGACTCGTACCTCGACGTTCCGCCGCCCGGAGGCCGCATCACCATCGTCCCGCTCATCCAGCGCGACGCCTTCGCCACGCTGACGGTGCCGCTCATCGATCTGGCCGGCTTCGAGCGCACCGCCGCCGCCAAGACCTTTGCCAACGCGGCCGACCGGCAGCTCGCCGCGGCGCAGCTTCAGATCCAGGCGCAGGTGGCGCAGGACTACTACCAGTTGGTGGCGAACCTGGCGCTGGGCACGGCGGCACAGCAGGCGCTCGCCGTCTCGCGCGAGAGCCTGCGCCTCGCCAAGAGCCGCTACGACGCCGGCAGCGGGCCGGTGCTCGATGTCGATCGCGCCACCGCCGACGTCGAGCAGCAGACCCAGCAGGTAGCGGTCACCGGGCTGCAGGTCGCGCTCGCCGCCCGGGCGCTCGAGTCCGCCTCCGGCCTCGCTCCCGACTCCTCCTCGACGGTGCCGCTCGACGACGACCTGCACGCGGAGCCGGCGCTCGCCTCGCTGATCTCCGAGGTGGACAGCTTGCCGGCGGTGGCCGCGGCCACAGAGAGCACCCGCGCCGCCGAACAGCAGGCCTCGGCGCAGCGCTTCGCTTTTCTGCCGACGCTGGCCGGCAGCTTCAGCGAGCGGGGCACCAGCTCGTCCGGCTTCATCGGCCACAACTGGACCTGGCAGGCGTTGCTCTTCCTCAATTGGCAGCTGGACTTCACCGTGCCCGCGAACCTCCACGTCCAGGACGCGCTGGCTGATGCCGCCCGCGCCCGCGAGTTGCGGGCCCGGCTCCTCGCCCGCGATGCCATCCACCGCCAGTGGGAGACGGTGTCCGCCTCCATCGCCCGCAGCAAGTCGGCGCGCGCCGGACGGACCGCCGCTGCCCACGCCGCGGAGCAGGCCCGCGATCGCTACCAGGCCGGCGCCATCACCCAGCTGGATCTGTTGCAGGCCCAGCGCGATCTTTTTTCCGCGGACGTCTCCCGCATCCAGGCAGACGCCGATCTGATCAACGCGCGCGCGCAGCTGAAGCTCGCCGCGGGTACCAGCCTTCTCGAACAAACCGGCCGAGGCGTGCAATGAACCAGGCAGCGACGCGGGACATCGAAGCTGTTGGCGAGGTCGAGGAACAGCGGGTCGAAAAAGTCGGGCGCGGCAACAGGCGCAAGATTTGGTTCATCGCCCTCGGCGGCGTGGTGGCCATCGTGGTCATCCTGGTGGGCATCAAGGCCAGCCAGATCGGCACCATGATCAAGGCCGGCAAGTCGTTCGCGCCGCCGCCCGAGGCGGTCACCTCGGCCAAGGTGGAGGCCGTGCGCTGGCAGGCGTCGCGGGCCGCGGTGGGCACGCTGGTCGCGGTCCGCGCGGTCACCGTCGCCTCCGAGCTGCCCGGCCTGGTCCGCGAGCTGGGCTTCGACTCCGGCGCGGTGGTGCGGCGCGGCGACATCCTCGTCAAGCTGGACACCTCCGTCGAGGAGGCGCAGCTGGCCGCGGCGGAGGCCGACGCTACGCTGGCGAAGACCAGCGTCCGCCGCGCCCGCGTCCTGCGCGAGGGAAATTCCAACACGCCCGCCGAGCTGGAGGCCGCCGAGGCCCGCGCCAGCCAGAGCGCCGCCAACGCCGCCGTGCTGCGCGCCACCATCGCCAAGAAGACCATCCGCGCGCCCTTCGACGGCCGCGTCGCCATCCGCCAGATCGAGCTCGGTCAGATCGTCGCGGCCGGCACGCCCATCGCCTCGCTGCAGTCGGTCTCGCCCATCCACGCCGAGTTCTACCTGCCGCAGCAGGCGCTGGCAGATCTGAAGACCTCGATGCACGCGCGCCTGCACACCGACGTCTATCCGCAGCAGAGCTGGGACGGCCTCGTCACCACCGTCAACCCCGAAGTGGACGTCGCGACCCGAAACGTCCGCGTCCGGGCCACCTTCCCCAACTCCGACGGCAAGCTGCGGCCAGGCATGTTCGCCAACGTCGAGGTGCTCTCGCCCGACGACCGGCCGGCGCTGATCATCCCCGCCACCGCCGTCATCTACGCGCCCTACGGCGACTCGGTCTACGCCCTCGAGGAGAAGGACAAGGCGCTCGTCGCGCGGCAGAAGTTCGTCCGCCTGGGGGAGCGCCGCGGCGACCTGGTGGCGGTGGTCTCCGGGCTGGCGGCGGGCGAGACCATCGTCTCGAGCGGCGCCTTCAAGCTGCACAACG
Organism: Deltaproteobacteria bacterium; assembly: GCA_025350525.1. Taxonomy (GTDB): domain Bacteria; phylum Myxococcota; class Myxococcia; order Myxococcales; family 40CM-4-68-19; genus 40CM-4-68-19. The sequence goes on along the minus strand of JANXXR010000668.1, from coordinate 820 downwards.
GCAGCACCGTGATGGTGCGCAACGACCTCGCGCCCACGGCCGAGATCGCCCCCAAGCCCACCGACGACAAGTGAGGGCCGAGCCATGAACTTCACCGACCTCTTCATCCGGCGGCCCGTACTCGCCGTCGTCGTCAATCTCCTCATCGTCATCGCCGGCGTGCAGGCCATCCGCTCGCTCAACGTGCGCCAGTATCCGCGCAGCGAGAACGCGGCCATCACCGTCACCACCGCTTACGTCGGTGCCAACGCCGAGCTGATCCGCGGCTTCATCACTTCCCCTCTCGAGCGGTCGATCGCCGCCGCCGACGGCATCGACTACATCGAGTCGGAGAGCCACCAGAACGTCTCCATCATCCGCGCCCGCCTGCGCCTCAACCACGACGCCAACAAGGCGCTCTCGGAGATCTCGTCCAAGGTCGACCAGGTGCGCGGCGACCTGCCGCCCGAGGCCCAGGTCCCCATCCTCAACATCGAGTCGGCCGACAGCCAGTTCGCCTCGGCCTACCTGAGCTTCTCGTCGCAGTTCCTGAAGCAGAACGAGATCACCGACTACCTGGTGCGGGTGGTGCAGCCGCGCCTCACCGCGGTCGAGGGGGTGCAGCGGGCCGACGTGCTCGGCGCCCGCACCTTCGCCATGCGCATCTGGCTCAAGCCCGACCGGCTGGCGGCCCTCAACGTCAGCCCGGCCCAGGTCCGGCAGGCGCTGGCGGCCAACAACTACCTCGCGGCCGTGGGCCAGACGAAGGGCAATCTCGTCCAGGTGAACCTCACGGTGAACACCGACCTCCGCTCGGTGGAGGGCTTCCAGCAGCTGGTGG
>JANXXR010000651.1 GCA_025350525.1 Deltaproteobacteria bacterium | reverse complement strand
TCGACTCGCCCTGGATGCTGAAGAAGATTTCGCTGACGCGCACGGGGGGGTCTTACTCGTGGCGGGCGCGCGGCGCAATCACTCCGCGGGCCAGACCGCGCCCAGCCACTTCTCGCGCTGGGTGTGGATCTCGGGCGGCGGCTTCCCGGCGGGCACGAACATGACGGTGTCGCGCGGCGCCGGCGCCGGCTGCACCGCCACCTCGAGCAGCTCGTCCATGCGGAAGAGCGAGAGCCGCACCGTCTGCCCCGGCGGTGCCCGCGAGAGGCGGACCTTGAGGTCGGCGCGGAAGCCGTCGCAGGCGACCAGCTCGTCTCCCGCCGCCAGACCGCACAGCTGCGCCGGCGATCCTTCGGCGACGGAAGTGACCTCGAGCGCCCCCGACCGATCGCGCAAGGTCGCGCCCAGGAAGGCCCGCGTCTGCGCGGCGGGATCGGGCGCATCGGTGGGATCCTCCTCGGCGTCGCCCTTGTCCTCGGCGTTGCGCGCGGCGTGCAGCACGACGGTGAGGCCCACCGCCGCCATCGCCTCCGCCAGCGGCAGCTCCCGGGTGGACCGCACCGCCGTCTCGAACCAGTCGTACAGGCCGCTCTCTGTGCCCAGGAGCTCGATGGCGGCCTTCTCGACGCCGTCCTCCGGCAGCCCCGGCGCGGCGCCGTGCTTCTCGAAGAGGATCCGCACCAGGTCGTCGAGCGAGCGCGCTCCCCCGCTCCGCCGCCGCAGCTCGAGGTCGAGGAGGAAGCCGACCACGCTGCCCTTCAGGTAGTACGAAACCGTAGTATTCTGCGTGCTCTCGTCCGGCCGGTAGTGCTTGATCCAGGCGTCGTACGAGGCTTGCGCGAGCGAGGTGCGCAACCGGCCCGGCGTGCGCAGCAGCTGGGTGCAGCGCTCGGCCCAGATCTCGAGGAAGCGCTGCGGCGTGATCAGCCCCGCGCGGCGCAGCGCCATCACCTCATAGGTGGAGGTGAGGCCTTCCATCGCCCAGAGCAGCCGGGTGTGGTTCTCCCGCGTCCAGTCGTAAGGCGTGAAGGCGGCCGGGCGCAGCCGCTTGACGTTCCAGAGGTGGAAGAACTCGTGCGCGACCAGCAGCAGGAAGTCCTCGTACGCCGCCTTCTGCACGAAGGAGAAGCGCGGCACCAAGAGCGCGCAGGAGCGGCGGTGCTCGAGGCCGCCGCGCCCCTTGTCGTTGAGGTGGAGGATGAAGAGGTAGCGATCGCGGTAGGGCAGGCCGCCGAAGATGGCCGCCTCGGCGTCGATGATCTTTTGTATATCCGGTATCACCCGGCGCGCGTCGAGGTCGCCCCGGCCCCAGACCACCACCTCGTGCGGCACGCCCTGCGCCGTGAAGAGGTGCGAGGTGTGCGATCCTTCCGTGCCCAGTTCGAAGGGGCTGTCGGCAAGCTCGTCGTAGTCCTGCGCGCGGTAGACCTGGCTGTGGCCCTCCTCGAGGGGCAGCGCCACCCAGGCGCGCCAGGATTCGGGCATCCGCAGCGACACCGTGCAGGGTTCCTGCTCGCGCCCGACCACGAAGACGACCGCCGCGCTGGGGTTCAGGAAGGCGTGGGTGGCGTCGACGTGGTTGGTGCGGACCGTCAGCTCGAAGCAGTGGAGCCGGTAGGCGACGCGCACCATCCGCGCGCCCGAGGTGGCGACGCGCCAGGTGTGCTTGTCCACCTTGCTGACGGGAAGCTCGCTGCCGTCGTCGGCCTGGGCGTTCAGCCCATCGACGTGCCGCTGGTGCTCGCGGACCAGGTAGCTGCCGGGGGTCCAGACGGGGAGCCGAACGTCGAGGTGCGGCTCGCCCCGCGCCTCGATCAGGAGCTCGACTTCGATGCGGCGGGTCTCGGGCCTGGCGATACGAAAGGTGTACGCGTTCATGGGGCCGCTCCAGTCTAGGGGCGGGCCGCGCCGGATGCCAGAACACAAATGCCTAGTTTGCGCTGGCCAAAAGCCCGGTCTTCGGGCCTTCGGCGCCGGCAATGATCTTCACGAACCGCTGATACTCCTTCATCACCCGGCGCGGGTACTCGCGCAGCGAATCCGGGATCTCGCCGGCCTTCTTGTACTGCATCAGCCGGCGGGGCCCGGCGTTGTAGGCCATCAGCGCGTCGTCGCGGGTGAGGAAGCGGTGCTCGAGCCACTTGAAGTAGCGGACGGCGAGGCGGACGTCGACCACCGGGTCCTCGCTGACCGCGCCGTCGTCGCCGCCGATGTCGGGCTCCCTGCCGGCGATCCAGGCAAAGGTGGAGGGCTTGAGCTGCATGAGGCCGTAGGCGCCGCGCTCGCTGGACACCGAGATGCGGAAGCGGCTCTCCACCGCCACCAGCGAGAGGACGAAGAGCGGGTCCAGGCCGCCGCGGGACGACTCGGTCAGCACGGCGTCGGCCAGCTTGGCCCTGAGCTGGGGATCCAGGGACTTGGCTACCTTGGCGAGCAGGGCCTCCAGCGACTGCTGGTTCATGACGGTGGGCTTGTCGTCCTTGAGCACGGCGGGCAGCTTGGGGACGGCGCGGGGGAGCAGAACGACCTCCGCGGCGGCCCCGGCGAGGACAAAGCTCGCGCAGATGCCCGCAATCGCAAAGGTCCTGGCGGAACCGCCCGTCATTCGTTCAACGCCTCCTCTTCAGCAGGACCCGCGACTCCGGGTCGTTGGCCACAAGGGGAGCTACGGTGGCACGAGAAAAACGCCAGCCGGGCTGCCCGGGTCTTCTACGGGGGGAGGCTAACAGCGGCTTCGCCGGCCGGGCAAGTGCCTGACCGGCGTGAATGTCCTACATTACGGACCTTTTTGTCGCTTACTGCACCGAGCCGGGCACCGGCTGTGTCGCCTTTCCATCGGCGGCGTGAGCGGCTTCGGGCGCCTTTGCGCCTGCGGGCGCGACGGCCATCTCCTGGAGCCGCTTTCCCAGCTTCTCGAGCTCGATGCCGAGGATGTTCATCTGTTCGCGCGAGCTGACCTGCGCCTGCGAGACCAGCGTCTTCAGCTCGGCCTGTGCGCGATCGCTCAGCGTTTCCAACACCTTGCGGGCCTCCTGCTCGAACTCACGGGCGCGGGTCGTCGCCTTCGCCTGGGCCTGCTGGAAAGCTTCCTGGATCTTGCTCTGAAAGTCGTTCATCGGGTCATCCCTCGGTGTCGCAATGCGTTATGAAACCATACTAACGCATCGCGTCGGATTGTCAAGAGACGGGTCGGCGTGTAGAGTCCGGTGCGTGGATAGCATTCCTGTCACCCCCCCTGGAATCGCAGTTTCCGTGGCCTTGCCTCAGGCAGCCCTCACCGTGGTGCCTCCACCCGACGCCGCGGGGGTGGCTGCGATGGTGTCGGCTGCGGTAGTGGCGCTTCCGCAGTCCCCGGTCCAGAACCTCAACGACGCGCGCTTCTTCATCAACCGGGAGCTATCCTGGCTGGCGTTCAACGAGCGCGTGCTGGAAGAAGGGCTCGACCCGGGCGTGCCCGCGCTGGAGCGGCTGAAGTTTCTCGCCATCACCAGCTCCAACCTGGACGAGTTCTTCATGATCCGGGTCGCCGGCCTCAAGCAGCAGCTCTCCGGGCACGTGGAGGAGAGCGGCCCCGATGCCATGAGCCCCGGCGAGCAGCTGGCGGCGGTGTCTCAGCGCTGCCACGAGATGGTGGGCCGCGAGTACCGCGCGCTCTTGGGCGACGTCCTGCCCAACCTCGACAGGGCGGGGGTTCGGCTCATCTCCCCCGCGCAGCTGTCTCCCGAAGGCGACCACTTCGTCGCCGACTACTTCGCCCGCGACGTCTTCCCGGTGCTGACGCCCATCGCGCTCGACCCCGGGCACCCCTTCCCGCACCTGCGCAACAAGACGCTCAACCTGGCCGTCCGCTTCCAGCCCAGCGCCCCGGGCGCGCGGCTGCGCTACGGGGTGGTGCCGGTGCCGAGCGTGCTGCCACGCCTGGTGGAAGTCCCCGACTCGGGCGGCCGGCGCACCTACGTGCTGCTGGAAGACGTCATCGGACGCTACGTGGCGCAGCTCTTCCCGGGCATGCCCATCGAGGGCTGCTGGGCCTTCCGCGTCACCCGCAACTGGGACCTCACCATCGACGAGGAGGAGGCGGAAGATCTCCTCGTCACCATCGAGCGCGAGGTGCGGCGGCGCGACCGCGGCAGCGCCGTCCGCCTCGAGATCGCGGCCCACGCCGAGCAGCACCTCGAGGACTATCTGGTCCGCGCGCTCAAGCTGGGCCCCTCCGACGTCTACAGCCTGAACGGCCCGCTCAACATTCCCGACCTGCTGCCGCTCCTCCTGCGCATCGAGCAGAAGGACCTGCACGACGAGCCGTTCACCCCGGTGATCTCGCCTTCCCTGGGCGACGGCGAGCGCGACCTCTTCCGCCTCATCCGCGAAAAGGACGTGCTGCTGCACCATCCGTACGAATCGTTCGATCCGGTGGTCAGCTTCATCGAGGGCGCCGCGGAGGACCCCGCCGTCCTCGCCATCAAGATCACGCTCTACCGCACCGGCAAAGATTCGCCCATCGTCCGCGCCTTGCAGCGCGCCGCCGAGAACGGCAAGCAGGTGACCGCGCTGGTCGAGCTGAAGGCGCGCATGGACGAGGAGGCCAATATCTTGTGGGCGCGGGCGCTCGAGCAGAGCGGCGTCCACGTCGTCTACGGCCTGATCGGCTACAAGACCCACTGCAAGGTCGCCCTGGTGGTGCGGCGCGAGGCGGGCGGCCTCAAGCGCTACGTGCACCTCGGCACCGGAAACTACAACCCGTTCACCGCCCGCATCTACTCGGACCTCTCGCTCTTCACCGCCAAGGACGACTTCGGCGCCGACGCCACCAGCATCTTCAACCTGCTCACCGGCTACTCGCGGCCCACCCAGTGGCGCAAGTTCAAGGTCGCGCCGCTGGGGCTGAAGGCGGGCATCATCGAGATGATCGACCGCGAGGCCGACACCGCGCGGCAGAGCGGCAAGGGGCGCATCGTCGCCAAGATGAACTCGCTGGCCGACAGCGAGGTGATCAAGGCGCTCTACCGCGCCTCGCAGGCAGGGGTGCAGATCGACCTCATCGTCCGCGGCATCTGCTGCCTGCGGCCCGGCGTGCCCGGCGTCTCCGAGCGCATCCGGGTGGTCAGCATCGTCGACCGCTACCTCGAGCACACCCGCATCTGGTTCTTCGAGGCGGGGGGCAAGAAGGAGCTGTGGCTGAGCTCGGCGGACTGGATGCCGCGCAACTTCATCCGCCGCGTCGAGACCGCCTTCCCCATCGAGGACCCGGCCCTGAAAGACCGCATCACCGAGGAGATCCTGACCACCCAGCTGGCCGACAACGCCAAGGCGCGCATCCTCATGCCCGACGGACACTACGAGCGCGTCTCTCCGGGCTCGTACGGGACGCCGGCGACGCCGGTGCGCAGCCAGGAGCGCTTCATGGCGCTGGCCCGGCGCGCCAGCGTCGCCTTCGAGCAGCCGCCGGTCGCGGGGCAGGAGATCTTCCCTTCCACCGAACGGCGGCCGCAGCGGCGCCGGAGGAAGCGGCTGTAGATGACGACGCTGCTGCTGCTGGCGCTGCTCTCGGCGCCGATCGTCTCCCAGCCGTGGAAGACGGTCGCGCCCGGCGTGCAGGTGGCGTCGGCGGCGGAGCTGGGCGGCGACCCGTCGTGGGCGGCGCGGGTGCTGCTCATCGACCCGGCCCGGGCGACTTTCCTGGTGCGCTACGATCCGGCGCGGCCGACGCTGCCGGAGTGGAAGCGGAAGTTCCCCGAGGCGGTGGCCATCGTCAACGGCTCCTTCTACTCGCTGGACGGGCCGCCCGGCGCCGAGGTCCGGCCCACCTGCGATCTGGTCACCGGCGGCAAGGCGATGCGCGGCGCGGGCTGTCACCGGCAGGACGCGCTCTTCTTTGGCGCGAACCCCCGGCCCGAGAGCGTGGTCCCCGCACTTGCCCTCTCGAGCCGGGAGCCGAAGACGGCCCCGCAGCCGCGGCTCCTCGCCCCCATCGACTTCCACGCCGACCAGTGGAGCGAGGCGCTGAAGAGCTTTCCGGCGCTGGTCCACGGCGGCGCGGCGGCCTGCGCAGGTCCGCACTATTGCGCCGAGTCCTCGCGGACCGCCGCCGTCGCGCAGCTGAAGGACGGGCGCATCCTCCTCTTCGCCTCGCAGTGGCCGGCGGTGCGCCGCGAGGTCGGAAAATGGCTGGCCGAAAAGATCGGCGCCGCGGAGGCGCTCAACCTCGACGGAGGGCCCGAAGCGACGCTGGCCCTGAGGGGGGAGTTGCCCGAGGAATCCATCGGGACCCAGGGCGTCGGACTGCCCATGGTGGTGGTCGTGCTCGCGCGCTGAGCGACAAAGCAGGCGAGCTTTTCTTGCCGCGCGTTGCAAAATAGTCACAGAAGGGGTAGTTGGACGCGCAAAATTGCGCGGCGATCGTGTGTCCGCCCGACTGCTCGGCTCGTCGTGTTGCCTGGAGGTCTCGACTGTCGCTGCTGATGACGATCGCCTTTGTCCTCGCCCTCCTGGCCGCGTACGGCGTACGCGTGCTGGTCCAGGGGCGCTATACCCCGGACCGGCTCAAAAAGGAGCCAGGCAGCGTCTTCCTCGGCCGCTTCTTCATGGAGTTCGGGTATTGGTGCTTCGACCCGATGGAGAAGCTGGCCCTTCGCCTGGGCCTCACTCCCAACCAGCTCACCGCCGCATCGCTCCTCTGCAGCCTGGGCGGCGCGGCGGCGTTTGCCACGGGGCGCTTCACCATGGGCGGCTGGCTGGTGATCGCCTGCGCCATCCTCGATGCCCTGGACGGCATGGTGGCCCGGGCGCGGGGCACTGCTTCGGACGCGGGCGAGCTCATCGACGCTGCCGTCGATCGCTACGCCGAGATCGCGACCTTTGCCGGCATCGCTGCCTACTACCGCAGCTACCCGCTCGGCTTCTGGCTGGCCCTGGGGTCTATGGGCGGGGCCCTGCTCGTCAGCTATGCCCGCGCCAAGGGTGAGATCAGCGGCATCGACGCGCGGATGGGCTCGATGAACCGGGCCGAGCGCGCCGTCTACGTCGGCGCCGCTGGAGTCCTGGCGCCGTCGCTCGCGCAGGTCTTCGAGGCCGGGGCCGTCCATCCCGCCTTCCACCTCATGCTGGTGTCGCTGCTGCTGGTGGCGGTGCTGGCCAACATCACCGCGCTGCGCCGCTTCAGCTTCATCCACGGCGAGCTGCGCAAGCGCGACGGGTCGCCCACCCCTCCTGCCGGCGGCGCCGAGGGCGATGAGCTGAGCGGCTGGTTCCAGCGCGCCTGGTTCGCCTCGGCGGTGGCCACCGCCGTCGACTACGGCACCTTTATCGTGCTGCTCGAAGTGGTGGGCATCTACACCGGCACCTCGCGGGCGCTGGGCGCGCTGGTCGGCGCCATCGCCAACTTCACCCTCAACAAGCACTACACCTTCAAGTCGCGGCAGAACTCGGTGATGGTCGAGGTGCCGCGCTACGCCGCCATCTCGCTCACTTCGCTCCTGCTCAACACGGTGGGCGTCATCCTCCTCACCGAGGGCCTGCGCTGGAATCCGCTCATCGCCGCGGCGCTGGTGGGCTTGCTGGTCTCGCTCTGCTGGAACCTGCCGCTCCACCGCATCTTCGTCTTCCGCGAGCACAGCGGAAAGCCGCGTCCGGCGCTGGCGCTCCTGGGCGCGGTGGCCTCCGGGCTCGCCGCCATGGCGGTGCTCTTCGTCGCCTACGGCGATCCGTTCGCCGAGGAGCAGGTGCACGGCTTCTCCAGCGCGCTGCCCGACACCGCCAACGTCACGCAGACGAGCTTCTTGCCCAAGCTGCGGCCCGAGGCCTACTACTCCGAGAGCTACTCCTTCCTCTTCTCCTCCGAGGACGGCTCCTTCGCCCGCGTGCAGTTCCTGGTCTCGAACGCCGGCCTCGAGGGGCACGGCAAGGCGGCCGTGCGCGCCATCCTGGTGGCGCCCGACGGCAGGACCACCGAGGACAGCGAGGCCTTCGACTCCGGCGAGTGGGGCGTGCAGCCCGAGGGCGCCATCGAGATGGGCGCCTCGCGCCTGACCATGGGCCCCGACGCCAGCCACCACGTGCACTTCGCCGGCCGCAAGCTGGTGGTGGACGCCACCGTGCTGCCCGAGACGGCCGCGGTGCGGCCGGGCGGCGGGCGCGTGGTCTTCGACGCCGGCGGCCACGCGGTCTTCGACCAGACCATCTTCGCGCTGCGCAGCCGCTTCGACGGCACCCTCTGGAGCGCGCAGTCGGGGAGCCGGAAGATGAAGGGCTTCTGCTACGCGGACACCAGCTACTCGACGGTGCCGGCGTACAAGAGCGCCTCGCTCTGGTTCAAGATGGAGGCGTTCGACGACCACAACGGCACCACCGCGGCGCTGGCGGTGCTCTTTCCGCCCGAGGGATCGCGCCTCGCGCCCCAGGGCTGGCTGTACACCTCGAAGGACGGGCACACCGAGGTGCGCTCGAGCGACGTGAAGATCGCCTTCGCCAACCCCCGGCACGAGGCGGGCGGGCACTTCGAGTACGACGTCCCGCAGAAGATCACCGCCACCGCCCGCGGCGCCTTGGGCGAGACGGTGACGGTCCTGATCGAATCGAAGAAGCTGCTCTACAAGCAGGACGTGCTCGACGAGATGGGGCCCTTGTCGCGGCTGCTCATCAGCACGGTGGCGGCGCCGATGGCGTACACCTACGAGGACAAGTACGAGCTGCGCATCGACCGCCCGGGAGTGCCGCCCACGCTGCGGACGGGGCAGGCGCTCTCGGAGTTCTCCTACGCCAACAAGCCCTCCGCCCTCTCCGCCTTCTAAAAGCTAAAGCTTCAAAGCGCACCACGGAGGCACGGAGAGCACGGAGAAAAGCCTTCCGGTTGGGTTCCGAACCGACGCCGCCTCGAGCACGGGCGACCGCCCTTCCACCGACCCAAACGACCTCCGTGGCCTCCGTGCCTCCGTGGTGCGCTTTTGCTTTTTCCGGAGCGGGCCCGATGTGCTAGACGTGCCCGCGCTCGGGGGGCGCGAGTCGGGGAATCGAACGAACCCTTTCGGCTTCTGAAGGCTGCAGATGACCCTCACGGCACCGCACATCCAGACGGAGATTCCCGGCCCGAAGTCGCGGGCCCTCGTCGCCGAAGAGCAGCGCCACCTGGCGCCGGGGCTGCAGGGCTTCGCGCTCTCGAGCGGCATCGCGGTCGAGCGGGCGCAGGGCTCGGTCATCGAGGACGTGGACGGCAACCGCTACCTCGATCTGATCGGCGGCATTGGCGTCAACTCGCTGGGCCACTGCCACCCGGCGTACACCAGGGCGCTGCACGCGCAGCTCGACAAGGTGACGGTGGGGTCGTTTACCAGCGCGCCGCGGGCCGAGCTCATCAACCAGATCGCCAAGCTGACGCCCAAGGGCGTGGACCGGGTCCAGCTCTACTCCAGCGGCGCCGAGGCGGTGGAGAGCGCCTTCCGCCTCGCCAAGAACCACACCGGCAAGCACGAGGTGGTCGGCTACTGGGGCGGCTTCCACGGCAAGACTCTGGGCACGCTCGCGGTCAACGGCGCGGGCAACCAGAAGACCTACGGCCCGGTGCCGCCGGGTCACGTGCTCCCCTTCGCCAACTGCTACCGCTGCCCGCTCAAGCTCAAGTACCCGAGCTGCGGCATCGCCTGCGCCGACCTCGCGCGCGATCAGCTCAAGCACCAAAGCACCGGCTCGGTCGCCGCCGTCATCATGGAGCCCTTGCAAGGCACCGCCGGCAACGTCATCCCGCCGCCCGAGTTCATGCAGCGCGCGCAGGCGCTGGCCAAAGAGCACGGCGCGGTCTTCATCTCCGACGAAATGATCACCGGCTTTGGCCGTACCGGACGCTGGTTCGCCTGCGAGCGGAGCGGCGTGACGCCCGACGTGATCACCATCGGCAAGGCTTTCGGCGCGGGCTTCCCCATCAGCGGCGTGGTGGCCAAAAAAGAGATCGCTCAGGCGAAGCCCTGGGCAAACCCGAGCGGCTCATCGTCGTCCTACGGCGGCAACCCGCTGGCGGCGGCGGCGGCGCTGGCGGCGGTGCAGACGCTGCAGAGCGAGAACGTGTTGCAGAACGTCCGCGAGGTCGGCAAGGCCATGCTCGACGAGCTGCACAACTGGCCCGACCGCCTCCGCTGGGTGGGCGACGTGCGGGGCGAAGGCCTCTTCCTCGCCGTCGAGCTGGTCTCCGACCGCGCCACCAAGGAGCCGCTGGCGAAGACGATCTGCGACGAGATCTTCCAGGACGGCTTACGGCGCGGCCTTCTCGCCATGAGCTACACCCACGCCATCCGCCTGCAGCCGGCGCTGACCATCGACCGCGAGACGGCTCTCGCGGGCCTCTCGCTCCTGCGCGAGGCCATCGAGACGGTGGCGCGGCGGCACGGCGCGGGCTAGAGGGCGCACGTGGACGAGCGGCCGTCGCGCATCGCCAGATTCTGGGAGGGCTGGGCGGCGCTCTCGCTGCGCCGGCCCTGGCTGCTCTACCTGGTCGGCACCGCTCTCTTCGCGCTCTGTGTGCCCGCCTCGGCGCGGCTCTACGGCGACCTGCGCACCGACCTGCGCGAGCTGCTCCCGCAGGGCGCGCCGGCGGCGGTGGGTCTCGAGCAGCTGGAGCAGCGCATCGGCGGCCTCTCGCACCTGGCGGTGGTGGTCCGCACCGACGACCTCAAGGCCGGCGAGCGCTTCGTCGACGCGCTGGCCGCCCGGCTGAAGGCGCTGCCGCCGTCGATGATCTCGCGCGTGCACTGGCGCGTCGATGCCGAGAAGGAGTTCCTCGACCGGCACGGCGCGCTCTATGCCGAGCTCAAAGACCTGACCTCGGCCCGCGACGCGCTCAAGGCGCAGGCGGCCAGGGTCAACCCGCTGCTGGTCGACCTGGGCGACGAGGACGCCTTTGCTTCGGCCCCCAACCTCGACGAGACGCTGGCGCGGGTCCGCACCGCCTACGGCCGGCTCGACCGCTTCCCCGACGCGTACCTGGCCGGCGAGAACGGGCACACCCTGATCCTGCTCATCTCGCCGCCCGGCGCCGCGGTCAGCCTCGAGCAGGACCAGCGCATCTTCAACGCCGTCGACGGCACCGTGCGGGCCATGGACCCCGCCTCCTTCCACCCCAGCATCCGCGTCGGATACGGCGGAGAGATCCGCAGCGTCATCGAGGCGCAGGAGGCGCTGGTTCGCGACCTGCTCATCTCCAGCGCGCTGACCCTGCTGGCGGTCGGGCTCGCCCTCATGCTCTACTACCGCACCGTCCGCGCCGTGCCGCTGCTCGTCTTCCCGCTCTTCACCGGCGTGGCCCTCACCTTCGCGCTCTCCCGCGCGGTGATCCACTACCTCAACCCCAACACCGCCTTCCTCGGCAGCATCATCGTCGGCAACGGCATCAACGCCGGCATCATCCTTTTGGCCCGCTACCTCGAGGAGCGGCGGCGCGGGTCGCCGGTCGAGACGGCGCTGCCCACCGCGCTCAAGGCCACCTGGCTCGCGACCTTTGCCGCCAGCGCGGCCGCGGCGGCCAGCTACGGCTCGCTCGGGTTCTCCAGCTTCCGCGGCTTCAACCAGTTTGCCTTCATGGGCTTCTTCGGAATGCTCCTCTGCTGGATCGCCACCTACGCGCTGATGCCGCCGCTCATCGTCCTGCAAGAGCGGCTCTGGCCCCTGCGGGAGCTCAACAACCCCCGCCGCCGGGTGGTGGGCTGGGTGGCGGGGCCCTTCGCGCAGCTGGTGCTGAAGCGGCCGGTTGCGCCGGTGCTCCTGACCGCGGCGCTGATCGGCGGCTCGTTCTACGCCGCCTGGCAGTTCGCGCGCGACCCCATCCAGTACGACTTCCGCAAGCTGGGCAGCCGCTCGGGGCAGAACCAGGGCGCGGGCTTCTGGGACAAGCACGTGGACGCGGTCCTGCAGTCGTACCAGACGCCGACGGTGGTGCTGACCGACTCTCCCGAGCAGGCGCAGGCCATCGCGGCGGCGATGCAGAAGGAGAAGGACGGCCAGGGCGCCGAGGGCACCATCGAGTCGGTGGTGACGCTGCAGGAGTTCTTGCCGCCCGATCAGCCGCGCAAGCTCGAGGTGCTGCGCGAGATCTTCAACATGCTCGACAAGCGGCCGCGCTCGGCGCTGCCTCCCGAAGTGCGCCGGCTGCGCGAGCGGACCCGCCTCGAGCCGGTCTCGCTCTCGGACGTTCCCGAGCGCCTGACCCGCGCCTTCGTCGAGAAGAACGGGCAGCGCGGGCGCATCGTCCTCGTCTACCCGACGCTCTCGACCGACTCCTCCAACGGCCGCGGCCAGATGATGCACGCCCGCGCCGTCCGGGAGGCGGCCCTGAAGACCGACCCGACCGCGCGCATCGCCGGCCAGATCGTCCTCACCACCGACATCGTGCAGGCCATCACCAACGACGGCGTGCGCACCGGCCTGCTCAGCTTCTGCGCGGTGGCGCTGTTGACGCTCTTGGTGATGCGCTCGGTGCGCGACGCCGCCTGGGTGGTGGGCTCGCTCTCGGTCGGCGTCTTGTGGATGGCGGGCGCCATGACGGTGCTCTCGCTCAAGTTCAACTTCGTCAACTTCGCCGTGCTGCCCATCACCTTTGGCATCGGCGTGGACTATGCGGTGAACCTGTACCAGCGGTACCGGCAGGCGGGCAGCGTCGAGGAGGCGCTCTCGGCCTCGGGCGGCGCGGTGGCGCTCTGCTCCTTGACCACCATGATCGGCTACGCCACGCTGGTCACCGCCGACAATCAGGCCATCCAGAGCTTCGGGCTGACGGCGGTCATCGGCGAGGTCACCTGTCTCTCGGCGGCGCTCTTCGCGCTGCCTGCCGTGCTATCCCTGCGCGACCGGCGTTCGAACATCGCCCCCGACGCCGCGCAACAGGGAGCGTGACTTTGGATCTTCGGCCCCATCCGGAGCAACTTCGCGGCGCGGGCCGGTTCTTCACCGCCGGCATCCCCGCCCTCTGCGCCGCCTTCCTGGTCCTGGTGCTGGCCATGCACGACCTGCGCCCCGAGCACGTGCTGGCCATCGTGCTCTCGCTCCTGCTCTCTCTCTGGAGCGACGGCAGCCGCAAGCTGGCCCGCGTCGGCTTGCCCTACCTCCTCTACGCCGCCGTCTACGATTCGATGCGCTGGTACGAGGACTACATCCGCTCGCCCGTCATCCACGTGCACGAGCCCTACGACTTCGACCTGCGGCTCTTCGGCATCCACGGACAGACGCCCAACGAGTGGCTGCAGCGCCACACCAGCGCCGCGCTCGATTTTCTCTGCGGGCTTGCCTATACGCCGTTCTTCTTCATCGGCGAGAGTGTGATACTAAGTATATATTTGGGCTTGAGCGGGCGGCTGCGGATCGGCGAGCGCTTCACCTGGGCCTTCGTCCTCGCCAACTTCGTCGGCTTCGCCTGCTACTACATCTACCCGGCCGCGCCGCCCTGGTACGTCGCCGACCACGGCTTCCTCGTCGACCTGACGGTGCGCGCCTCTCCCGCCGGCGCCATCCGCTTCGATCAGCTGATCGGCTTCCCGCTCATGCAGGGCTTTTACGGCAAGAGCGCCGACGTCTTCGGCGCCATCCCCAGCCTGCACGTGGTCTATCCCTTCCTGGCGATGATGTACGGCTGGCGCCTGCGCCGCTTCCGGCCCTTCGCCATCGGATACTTCCTGCTGGTCTGCTTCAGCGCCGTCTACCTGAACCACCACTACCTGCTCGACATCTTCGTCGGCCTCACCATCGCGGCGGCGGTGATGGCCGGCTCGCGCGCCCTCTTCGGCGCGCTTTATCAAGAGCTCGAACTGCCGGTGCAGATCGCGGACGAGCCCAGAGGCAGCCGGGGGCGGCGGCTCCGCGCAGGCTGAGCGTTCAGCGGGCGTCCTTGCCGATGGCCTCGCGCAGCGTGAGGCCGTCGCGGGCCAGCAGCGCGGCGAGGCCCTTTGCGATCCAGCGCGGCGCGCGCGGGCCCTGGTAGACGAGCGCGGTGTAGATCTGGACCAGGCTCGCGCCAGCGCGAATGCGCGCGTAAGCGTCCTCGGCGGAGAAGACGCCGCCCACGCCGACGATGGGGATTCGCAACGCCCGATACAGCAGCTTGCAGACTCGCTGCGCCCGGTCCCGCAGCGGCGCTCCCGAGAGCCCGCCCAGCTCCGCGGCATGCGGATGGTCCGCCACCGCGGCGCGGTCCAGCGTGGTGTTGGTGGCGATGATCCCGTCGGCGCCCGCCTCCTGCGCCGCCAGCGCCATCTCGACGAGGCGGCCGTCGGGCTCGTCGGGCGACAGCTTCACCAGCACCGGAATGCGCCGGGGCAGCGCGTCGCGCGCACGCACCACCGCCGAGACCAGCGCCGGAAGCTCCGACTGCAGCGCCCTCAGCCCCGGCGTGTTGGGGCTCGAGACATTGATGGCGCAGAGCTGCGCGTGCGGCGCCAGCGCCTTGAAGGCCTCGAGGTAGTCGTCCGCGGCGCGCTCGTTGGGCGTGTCCTTGTTGCGGCCGACGTTGACGCAGATCGGCCCGGGCTGCGGCGCGAGTGCGGCAAGGCGCCGCGCCACTTCCGCGGCGCCGGCGTTGTTGAAGCCCATCCGGTTGACGATGGCCTGCTCGCGCACCATGCGGAACAGCCGCGGCCGCGGGTTGCCCGGCTGCGGGCGCGGCGTGATGGTCCCGATCTCCACCCAGCCGAAGCCGAGCTTGAACCAGCCGGGTGCGAGCACTTGGCCCTTGTCCATCCCCGCGGCCAGGCCCACCGGCGAGGGAAAGTCGAGTCCCCAGAGCGTCTGGCGCAGCGACGGAGGGTGCCGCACCCCGCCCGGCTGCAGCCTCAGGAAGGCGAGCGCCAGACCGTGCGCCGTCTCGGGAGGAAACAAAAAGAGCAGCGGTCGCAGGAGCCGATACACAGAGGAGCGACTCTAATCAAACTGCGGTTAGAATGCGCCCCCTCGTGGAACCATCGACCCCGCTGCCCGGAACGCAAGACCTGCTCTTCGAAGCCGCGCGCCGCCTGCGCCGCTGCGAGGCCGCCCTCTGCGACGTCTTCGAGAAGGCGGCGTACGGCGAGGTGATTCCGCCCGCCATCGAGAGCGCCGAGGTCTTCGGCCCCGAGGCCTTCCGCGCGCTGGATCGCAGCGGCAAGCTCATTGCCCTGCGCGCCGACTTCACCGCGCAGGTGGCCCGCATCGCCGCCACCCGGCTCGCCAACCTGTCGCCCTTGCGCCTCTACTATCGAGGCAGCATCGTGCGGCGGCTCTCCGCCGACAGCGGCCCCGTCCACGAGCGGCTGCAGGCCGGCTGCGAATTGGTGGGCGCAGGCGGGCCGGAAGCCGATGCCGAGATCCTCAGCCTCGCCGCCGCCTCGATGCGCGCGCTGGGCCTGCGCAACGCGCGGCTCTCGCTGGGCAGCACCGGCTACTTCTCCGCGCTGGCCAATGCCGCGGGCGCCTCGCCGCGGCTGGCCACCGCGCTGCACGACGCGGTCGACCGTAAGGATTTGCCCACGCTGCGCGCCCTCTGCGAGCGCGAGGTCGCAGAGGGAAAGGCGCGCGACGCCATCCTGCTCCTCGCCCAGCCGCCGCGCCCGCAGGCCGACGCCCGCGCAATGCTGGAGCGCGCCGAGGCGCTGGCCCCTTCCGACGAGGCCCGCGAAGCGCTGCGGCGGATCTCGGCGGCGCTTTCGGCAGCGGGCAGCCTCGGCACCGGGCTCGAGGTGGACCTGGGCGAGGTGCGCGGCCTCGGCTACTACACCGGCATCGTCTTCAACCTCTACGCCCTGGGCTCGCCTCGGCCGGTGGGCGGCGGCGGCCGCTACGACACGCTCCTGGGCCGCTTCGGCGACCCGCGCCCCGCGGTCGGATTCTCCCTCGACCTCGACGCGCTCGTGCCCCTGGCGGAGGTCGGCTGATGCTGACCATCGCGCTCCCCAAAGGTCGCCTGCAGAAGCCGGTGCTCGAGCGGTTTGCCCTCCTGGGGATTCGCCCCGACGAAGAGCCCGGCGTCTCGCGCAAGCTGATCATCCCCGCCGGCGCCGGCGCGCGCTTCGTCATCCTCAAGGACTCTGACGTCCCGCTCTACGTCGAGCGCGGCGCCGCCGACCTGGGCGTCTGCGGGCTCGATCAGGTGCTCGAATCCGGCGCCGACCTGCTCACGCCCATCGACTTCGGCTTCGGCAAGTGCCGCCTCTGCCTGGCCGCGCCGCGGGAGAGCAAGCTTGGCTCGCAGGCGGCCCTCGCCGACGCCGCCGAGATGGGGCGGAGCCTGCGCGTCGCCAGCAAGTATCCGCGGCTGTCGGCGCGCTGGTTCGCACGGCGCGGCGTGCCGGTGGATCTGATCGCGCTCTCGGGCTCGGTGGAGCTGGCGGCGGTCTCGGGGCTCACCGACGCCATCGTCGACCTGGTGGAGAGCGGCCGCACGCTGGAAGAGAACGGGCTCGTGGTGGTGGACGAGCTGTTGCAAGTCAGCGCGCGGCTGGTGGTCAATCGCGCCGCGTACCGGCTGAAGGTCGAGGAGCTGTTGCCCCTTCTGGAGAAGCTCGGATGATCCGCATCTTGCACCTCGCCGATCCGGCGCAGCGCAGGCAGGCCCTGGAGCTGCGCGCCGGCGCCGCCATGCCCGCGAGCGTCGCCGCCACCGTCTCCGGCATCATCGCCGACGTCCGCGAGCGCGGCGACGTCGCGGTCCGCGCGCTGACCGCGAAGTTCGACGGCGCGCAGCTCGACGCGCTCTTTCTCGACGACGCGCGCTGGGACGCCCTCGCCGCCCAGTGCCCGGCTCCCGTCCGCGCCGCGCTGCAGCTGGCCCACCAGCGCGTGCGCGACTTCCATGCACCGCAGCTTCCGCCCTCGTACCAGCAGCAGCTCCCCGAGGGCGGCGTCCTGCGCTGTCTCACCCTGCCCTTGCGTCGCGCCGCCTGCTACGTGCCGGGCGGGCGGGCCGCGTATCCGTCCACCGTCATCATGACGGCGACGCTGGCGAAGCTGGCCGGAGTCGAGGAGATCATCGTCGCCACCCCGCCGCGGCGCGACGGCAGCATCCTCCCCGAGGTGGCGGCGGCGGCGCGGATCGCGGGCGCCACCCGAATTTTATTGTCGGGCGGCGCGCAGGCGGTGGCGGCGCTGGCGCTGGGCACGGAGTCGGTGCCCCGCGTGGACGTCATCGTCGGGCCCGGCAACGCCTGGGTCACCGAGGCCAAGAAGCAGCTCGCCGGGGAAGTGCGCATCGACGGCCTCGCCGGCCCCACCGAGGTGGTCATCGTCGCCGACGGCAGCGCCGACGCGCGGCTGGCTGCCATCGATCTGGTGGCGCAGGGCGAGCACGATCCGCTCGCCTTCAGCGTGCTGGTGACCCCCGACGCGGATCTGGCTCGGCGGGTGGCGGCCGCGCTCGAGCTGGAGCTGCGCGAAGTCCCCAACCGCGTCGCCGCCGAGTCGCTGCAGGCCCACGGCGCCATCATCGTGGCCCGCGATCTCGACGAGGCGCTGGCCTTCGCCGACGAGCTGGCGCCCGAACACCTGGAATTGCTCCTCGCCGACGCGCGCGCCGCGGTGTCCAAGGTTCCGCGGGCGGCGGCGGTGTTCGTGGGGCACTTCGCGCCGGTGCCGGTGGGCGACTACCTGGCCGGGCCCAACCACACGCTGCCCACCAGCGGGACGGCGCGCTTCGCCTCGCCGCTGGGCGTGGCCGACTTCGTGCGGCGGCAGAACGTCATCGAATACCCCGCCGCGCAGCTGGCGGCCGACGCTGCAAGCATCGCGGCGCTGGGCCACGCCGAAGGACTGCATGGGCACGCGCGCGCAGTCGAAGCGCGGAGCAAGCCGTGAGCCGCGCGCCGGAGAGCTTCGTCCGCGAGACGGTGCGCCCGCTCGCCGCCTACGGACCACCGCGCGATCCGGCGGCGGTGCCGCTCCACCTCAACGAGAGCCCGTACGACCTGCCGGCGGAGCTGAAGGCCGAGCTGGTCGCGCAGATCCTCGCCTCCGACTGGTCGAAGTACCCGATCACCGACGGCGCGCGGCTGGGACAGGCGCTGGCGCAGGCGTACGGCACCACGCCCGCCTCCGTGCTGGTGGGCAACGGCTCCAACGAGCTCTTGCAGCTCCTGCTCTTCGCCTGCGTCGAGCCGGGGGACCAGGTCGTGGTCGCGACGCCCTCGTTCGCGCTCTACGGCCTGCAGGCCCACGCGCTGGGAGCGCGGGTCGTCGAAGTGCCGCTCCGCTCCGCGGACGAGTTCCGCTTCCCGGTGCGCGAGCTGATCGCGGCGTCGCAGGACGCAAAGCTCGTGCTCATCGGCTCGCCGAACAACCCCACCGGCACCACGCTCAGTCCCGCCGACGCGGCGGCGCTGGCGGCAGGCGTTCCCTGCCTTTTGGGCATCGACGAGGCCTATCGCGACTTCTGCGGACAGGACTTCGCGCCGCTGCTGAAGGCGCACCCGCGGCTGGTGCTCTTCCGGACCTTTTCCAAGGCGCTGGCCGCCGCCAGCCTGCGCGCGGGCTG
>JANXXR010000642.1 GCA_025350525.1 Deltaproteobacteria bacterium | reverse complement strand
CACGCGCTCGTCAGACTTTGCCATGGCGTTGAAGTCGTCCCACGCCTCGCTGAACTTGTGGATGATGATCCCGGCATGATTGATAACGGTGAAAACCAGCGGCCCGTCATGCTTGCGGTCATCGTGGCCTAGAAAAACCTCCGCGCACCGCTTCCCCTCGACGGCTACAAGGTAGAGGCAGAACAGACATCGTTCGAGTTCGGTCAACTCGCGACCAGTCGGGTGCCTCGGCTCGGTCAACTCGTCCCGCATGAAGCTGCCTTAACACACTCCCCTGACAAGCTCCGCTGTCGACCTAGCAGCGAGATTCGGACTCCACCGACTGACTCGGCGTTCGCCGATGCGCTCTGGCCGTGAAAGCGAGCGGTTGGAATGAGCGCGTCGGAGGTGCGGGCGCGGTCGTCAGCGCGCGCGTCGCCACCCGTCGGCGGCCTGCGCTGTGCACGAAGTGCCTGGTGGCGTGTCGTCAGGCCCTCGGTAGTCGAGTCCAGTGCCTTGCACGCGCTCGCCTTGCGCGCGCCTCGCGCAGGGTGAAGTACGCCCCACAGAGAATGGATCTCTGCGGAAGGCTCACGGATGGAGGCGGCCACGTGACGGAAAGCCGCTGAAGCGTCCATCTCTGGCACCACTGGCGTTCTTGGGCACGACGCGTTGCGGGTCCTTCGCCAATGCGTCCTGCGCCGCCTTCTCTTCCCGCGACTGGGGCCTCGAGCAGCGCCAGCGCCTCGCGTTCCTCTTGGGTTATGACGGAAGAGACGGCCGCACGCAGCACGGCCCGCCGCGGGTCGGTCGGTTGCTCGACGGCAGCCGTTGTGCGAGCAGCTCGACGGCCTTCTTCTTTGCGGCCCGGATCGTGGCTCCAGGCACCGGCTCTGGCGAGATCTCCTTCGAGAATCCGATCCTCTGCCCCTGAAACCAGACGCCGAACCCGCGATCCGGAGAAACCTCAAACCGGTCACAAGGCGATTCCCTCAACCTGAAAACCGTCCAGCTTTTGGGGGGAGGTCACCGTCCGTACCGGTCACCGCTGGCTTGTCGCGCAACGTGAAGGCGGCCACCCAGAGAATGACGACGGAGACGGAATTGAGTCCCTCCCATGCCAGCTTGTCGCGCAGATGGACTGGGAGCACTGGATTGTAGAGCACTGCCATGACGCCGAAGACCCACAATCCAAGCACTGCCTTGCGCTTGCGGGCATGCGCAACGTCAATGCAAGCCGCCAGACAAAACGCGATTCGCAAGAGCACGTAGAAGCTGTACGGCATCCGCATGAAGCCAAGCGCAGTGAGCAGCGTGCAGGCAATCGCGAAGGCGATCATCATGCGAAGCCCGATAGCTGGAAATGGCCTCGATGTGCAACCGTCCGCAGTCGCGCACCTCGCGGCCCCGCCGCAGGCTGGGCATCGTCGATTGGTCTCGTTTTCGGGCTTCTTGCGGCGGCCGTTGCCGCCGACTGTTGCGGAGAAACCGGGCGCCGAGCGCGGGCACGCACCCGGTCAACAAATGCTTTCACCAGCACCGCTTGAACGCGATCCCTGCCAGCACCAGAAGGGCGATCCCGATGAGGAGGCATCCGGTGGAGGTTTTCGCGCGAGACTTCAACATCTCGACCTGCCGACTAAAGCACTCGTCGCAGGCGGGAAGGGCCGAGCCATCGGCCGCGTGGAGGGCAGTCTTCTTGACGAACCGACATTGAAGTCGCCTGCGACGACCGCAGATGCAGCGGCGAGGAATCGCGCGGTCGTTGCCCCACCCCCCAAAGAGCGAGCGACACCGTAGCGCTGCACGAACGGGAAGCCAGGTGCTAACCACTTCGTGCGCGCGCCTCGCGCGCAGGGTGAAGTACGCCCCACAAAGCAGCGCGCACTACATGCCGCCCGAGCGGGCCGCGGGAAGGCCGCCGCAGGAAACTCCGGACGCTCGGAATCGTCTAGAAGCCACGCTAGGTGCCTGTTCTTAGGGCCCGTTCCAGGTCACAGCTACCACCATCCGTGCGTCTCCGGGAGGCTACGGATTGCCCCTACCGGCTTGAGGGGCCATCGTTCACACTTTTCCATCGCATATTCTCTATAGACATAGCCCAAAGAATGTATGTAGAGTGTGTTTACACAGCAAGATACACCACGGAGCACTTGTGCGCACGTCACACCTCTTGGCCTCGATTCTCCTCTCCACCGCGTGCGGCGGTGGCAAAATCGCCACTGGCCAGAACCCCGACGGCGGTCTCCCGCCAGGCACGCCGTCGTTCGTCGCCTGGCCGGTGACCGACGGGACGGTCACTGCCTACACGGTGGATCCGAATCTGCGGCGCGGCGCGGCGGCGGGCCCGGCGCAGACGGACGCGACCGGCAGCTTCACGCTGAAGCTGAGCATGACGACGACGACGCAGCTCCTCCTCGTCGCTTCCTCCGGCTCTTACACCGAGCCGGCGACGGGAACTCCGATCAGCGTTAGCGGCTACGAGCTCACCGCGCTCCTGCCGAGCGCGACTCGGCTGCCCGGCGACGAGATCTCGGGCGCGCTCGTCTCGCCCGTTTCGCATCTCTCCGCGCTCCTGGCGGCGCGCTTCGTGTTGCAAGGAACGGCGCCGGACGCTGCTCTGACCAAGGCGAAGACAGTTCTCAAC
>JANXXR010000541.1 GCA_025350525.1 Deltaproteobacteria bacterium | reverse complement strand
CTTGGCGAAGTCGTCGATGGTCGCGGGCGGGAGAGGGGCGGCCTCGGGCTTCGGGCCGCGGGGTTCGGGCGGTTGCGCCGGCGCTTTCTCCTGCGCGACGAACTTGCTGGAGAGCTTCTGGAGATCTGCGTCCTCGACCTTTCGCACCAGCGGCTTCGGTTCGCGGATGGCGACGTCTTCGAGCGGCTGGAACTGCCCCCATTCAAGCGGCGCCCCGCTCTGCCCGGCCACGCCGGCAGCGAAGTTGGGCACGATGGGCGCGAGCCACCTCGCGCAGAGCCGCGCGATGTTGACCGCCAGCGTCAGCTCCGCGAGCGCCTCGTCGCGGTTGGTCTTGAAGAGCTCCCACGGCTTCTTCTGCTGCAGCCGCTGGTTGGCCTCCGACGAGAACGCCAGCACCCGCTGGATGAGCGCGCGGGTATCGCAGGCCGCGTAGTCCTTGGAGATCGCCGCCTCGACGGCGCGCGCGTCCTCGAAGAAGCGGCTCTCCGGAACCCGCGTCAGGCGCTGCCCGTTCTTCCAGATCAGCGAGAGCGCGCGGTTGGCGAGGTTGCCGACGTTGGCCAGCAATTCCCCATTGACGCGGTTCTTCAATTCATTGAGCGAGAGGTCGATGTCGCTGGGCGACGCGCCCAGATTCGCGGCATAGAAGTATCGAATCCATTCGGGCTCCAATCCGGCCTCGAGGTACTCGCGGGCATTCAAGAAGGTCCCGCGCGACTTGCTCATCTTGGCGCCCTCGACGGTGAGCATCCCGTGGACCTGCACCCGCGCCGGCACCTTCCAGCCCGAGGCGTGCAGCATCGCCGGCCAGAAGAGCGTGTGAAAATAGATGATGTCCTTGCCGATGAAGTGCACGACGTCACAGTCGGCGTCCTTGCCCCAGAAGTCGTCGAGCTTGCGGCCGTGCTCCTGGCACCAATGGTCGGTGGAGCTCAGATATCCCACCGGCGCGTCCAGCCAGACATAGAAGTATTTGGCGGGCTCGCCCGGAATGAGGAAGCCGAAATAGGGCGCGTCGCGCGAGACATCCCAATCGCGCAGCGGCTCGGCCAGCCATTTGTCGACGAAGTTTTTGATCTCCGGCTGCAGGCGCCCGGGGTCTCCGGTCCAGCGGATGAGGAATTCCTGATACTTGGATAGCTTTACGAAGTAATGCGGCGAGCTGCGCCGCTCCAGCGCGGTATTGCCGCAGATGGCGCAGCGCGGATTCTTCAGCTCGGTGGGCTCATAGGTGCTGCCGCAGTTCTCGCAGGAATCGCCATATTGGTCGGCGGTGCCGCAGACCGGGCAGGCGCCGCGGATATAGCGGTCGGGGAGGAAGCGCTTGTCCACGCTGCAATACACCTGAAAGACGTCGCGCTTCTCCACCGCGCCGTCGTTCTGCAGGGCCTGGAAGATGCGGCCCGCGTGCTCCTCGTTCTCCTTCGAGTGCGTCGTATAGAAGAGATCGAAGTCAATGGCGAAGGCCCGGTAGTCCTCGAGGTGATCGCGGTGGATCTCCTCGATGTAGTCCTCCGGCCGGACGCCCGCCTTGGCGGCGCTGATCTCGATGGGCGTGCCGTGGGTGTCGTCGGCGCAGATGAAGACGGTCTCTTTGCCCATCGCCTTCATCGCTCGCACGAAGACATCGGTCTGCACCGATTCGACCAGGTGGCCGAGGTGGATCTTGCCGTTGGCGTACGGCAGGGCGTGGGTGACGAGCAGGCGTTGGGACATTTCGGTGGAGTCCTAGCACATCGGTTCAGGCCTCAGGCTTCAGGCCTCCAGGGGTCAGCGGCAGACTTCGACCAGGAGACGCTCCATCAACAGGCGCGGGTTGGCCCCGTTTTTCAGGTCGAAGTCGGCTTCGGCGCAGTGGATCAGCATGCGGCGCCAGAAGGCGCGGGGCTTGCGGCGCGACCGCTTGTAGGAAAGCCAGGCGCCAAACGGATGCGGGACCTTCTGCTTGCGCGCCGAGAGCTCCGCCTCGAGATCGGGGAAGACTTTCGCCTGGTATTCGTTGTAGCCCAGCTCGCGGGGGCCGAGGCCGGCGTAGCGCGCGCTGTCGCCCAGCGCCTTGCGCATGGCGCTGGCCACGCCGCCCAGAAACGGCAGCGCCACCGACGACGCGTTCGCCTTCCTGCGCAGCTCGTCGGCAAAGAGCTGCAGCGCCTTGCCGGCGTCGCCCTCGCCCACCGCCTCGGCCAGCGCGAAGAACTCCTCCTCCCGCACCGGCGCCACGATGGCCTCCACGTCGGCCCGCTGGATCTGCGGCTTGTCGCCCACGTAGAGGGCGAGCTTCTGCAGCTCGGAGGCAAGCAGACGCAGGTCGTCGCCCAGCCGGTTCTTCAGCTCCAGCTCGGCGTCCTTGGCCAGCCGCTTCTTGAGCGGCCCCAGCTCCTGCTCGACGATGGAGGATATATCCAGTGTATCGATGCCGCGCCCGCGCCGCTCTGCGCGCCGCTTGACGTGCGCGCCCTTGTCGGCGGCGAGCCGCACCAGCGCGTGCTTGGGCGGCAGCGACTCGGCCACCAGGATGAGGTGCGTCCTCTTGGGCAGCCCGCGCTCGACGGCCTTGACCAACGTCTCCAGATCCTCGGGCGGCGCGGAGATCTTCTGCAAAAGCGCCCAGGCGGAGAGCTCCTGCAGCCAGCCCTTGTCGTCGTCGGAGGGCGCCGCGCCCACTTCCTTGCGCCACTTGGCCGCCGAGGCCGCCGCGCGCGTTCCGAAGGCGATGTCGGCTGCGCCCCAGCCCGCCGGCCGCACCAGCTTGAGCAGGCGCCGCGCACCGTCGCGCTGCCGCTTGCCTTGCCAGAGATCGCGGGCGCGGCCGAGCTCGCGTTCGGCGTCCACCTCTTCGGCAAAGGCGTCCGCTCCCTCGACCAGCACCGCCTTGGGCGCCGCGAACATGGCGATGGTCACCAGGTGCTGCGCGATCTCTCTGGCCCCCGCGCTCGCGTCCATGAGGATGAAATTGAGCGCGCGGTCCTTCTCCGGCACCAGCGCCTCCGCCAGCTCGCGGGCCGAGTGGCGCGCCAGGTACTCGTCGCCCTCGAAGAGGTAGACCTGCCGGCCCTTGCCGTGGACGGCCTCCTCGAGAAGCTCGGACATTTCAGCCATTGCGCAGCTCCCGGAAGCGCAGCAGCAGCCGCTCCAGCTGAAGGCGCCCGTTGCCGTTCTGCTCCAGCGCTTCGATGACTTCGCCGCACAGCTTCGCGTGCAAGAGCAGCGCTGGCGCCGAGAGCCGCTCCGCCAGGGAGATCGCCAGCGCCGACAGCTCGCGCAGCTCCAGCCCGCGCGGCGGTGCGCCGGTCTGGGCGACGAGCAGGTCGCGGACCCAGGCCTGCAGCGAGACGGCCGCGAAGAGCGCCGCCTCGCGCTCGCCGTGCGCCTCGGCAAAGTCCAGCGCGCCGCGCTCGTCGGCAGCCAGAAGCGCGCGCTCGGCCTCCTCGATGAGCGGCCGCCGCTCGCCCTGCTCTTCCAGCGCCCGCGAAAAGCTGCCCTGCGCCCGCGCCGCCCGCTCGCGCGCCTCCGGCTCGGCCACGCCGTCGCGCAGGAGCCGCTCGACGATGCGCTCCTCCGGCACCGGCCCCAGCTGCACCCTGGCGCAGCGCGAGCGGATGGTGGGCAGGAGCGCGTCTGGATGGGCGGAGATCAAGAGGAAGGTCGTCGCCGAGGGCGGCTCCTCCAGCGTCTTGAGCAGCGTGTTCTGCGCGCGCTCGTTCATCGCCTCGGCGGGGATGACGATGGCGATCTTGCGCCGCCCCCGCAGCGCCGCGAGCGAGAGCCGCTTGGAGAGCGCGCGGACCTCGTCGACGCGAATTTCCTTCGAGGGCGCGTTCTCCAGATCCGCCTTCGAGAGCAGGCCGCGCGCGATCATCTCCGCCTGCGGCAGGATCCACATCACGTCGGGAAAATTGCCCCGCGCGATGGCCTGGCAATTTCCGCAGGCGCCGCAGGGCCGCGCCTCGGGCGCTGGATCCTCGCAGTTGGCGGCGGTCGCAAAAGTCCGGGCCAGCAGCTCCTTGCCCACGCCCGTCGGTCCCGCGAGCAGGTAGGCGTGGTGCACCTGGTCGCGCAAGAGCGCTCCGCGCAGGAGGCGCACTGCCCGATCCTGCCCGACGATGTCCGCCCAGCGCATTTGAATCCGGGTTCCTACACAGCGTCGTACTGGGATGCAACGGGGTTCGCACTCCCTGCTAAGGTGCGCGCGAATGTCGAGGCCACTTTCCGTCCTGCTCCTCTGCGCCGCCTGCGGCAACGCCGACAACGTCATCGTCGGCGTGGTCGGCGCTGGCGCCACCACTCCCGACGTCATCTTCAACGGCATCGGCAGCTCCATCCACGGCACCGCCACCTCGCGCGACGCCAGCGGAAACCCGGTCGGCGACCCGATGGGCATCGTCATCATGAGCGACGTGCCCAACCTCTGCGACCGGCTCAAGGCCAAGCCCGACTACTTCCGCAACGCGCCCGGGCCCTATGAGGCGCTCATCCTCCAGGTGCGGCTCGGCTACCTGGGGACGTTCATCATCGGCCGCGAATCGGACCCGGGCACCGCCGCCGAGATCGTCGCCGCCGGAGCGCCGCAAGTCACCACGCCGTTCCACGGGCTCATCTCCAGCTACATCTCGGTCACCAATTGGCCGTCCACGGGCGGCAACGCCACCGGCAGCTTCAGCCTCCTCGTCGACGATCCGTACGGCACCGGCCTCTCCCATCCTTTTTACGGAAGGTTCAAGACCAACTTCTGCCCCACGCTCGAGGGCACGCTGCTGCCTTGACAGCGCGGCGGTGAGGCTCTACTCAAAGCGCCCCCGTAACTGGAGGATCGATGGCGCAGCCCCTCACGACCGGCCAGGTGGATCGCAGCCTCCCGGCCCCGCCGCGGGGCCTCGCCCGCGACTTCATCCTGGCGCGGCTCGGCTCGCTCTTCGCCATCCTGCCGCTCGGCGTCTGGACCACCGTCCACCTCTTCAACCAGCTGGCGGCGTACCAGTCGCCGGAGGCGTGGCAGGCGTCGGTCACCGGCCACTCCAGCCCCGCGGCCATGGCGCTGACCTTCGCGGTGGTGCTGGTCCCGCTCCTCTGGCACACCGTCTGGGGCATCGGGCGCATGGTGAAGAGCAAGCCCAGCGTGCGCATCGGCTGGTTCTCCAACCTGCGCTACCTGCTGCAGCGGCTCTCGGCCGTGGGCCTCATCCTCTTCCTCGGCGCGCACCTCTACCTGGCTTGGTTCGAGCCGCGCATCCTGGCCGGGCGCCCCGAGCCCTTCGCCGAGATTTCGCAGCAGATGCACTTCCATATGCCGACGCTCGCCGTCTACATCCTCGGCGTGCTGGGCATCGCCTATCACCTCGCCAACGGCCTCTGGTCGTTCCTCTCCATGGGCTGGGGCGTGACCATCAGCAAGGCCGGCATCGGCTGGATGGAGAAGGTCTCGCTGCTCTTCTTCTTCGTGCTGCTCGCCGTCGGCTGGGCCGCCGTCTACGGGCTCTACTCGGGCGGCGCCGTCTACGGCCCGCCGGCATAGAGCGTCCGGCGTAAGAAGCCGATGATCTTGGCCCAGGCGAGCGTCGCCTGGCTCTCGACGTACAGCTCGGGGCGCGTGTCGTTGAGGAAGGCGTGGCCCGCGGCATAGAGCGCCAGCTCGCTGCCCAAAGGGAGCGCGCGTCCCAGTTCTTCGGCGTCGTCCAGCGAGATCCCCTTGTCGGCGCGGCCATAGATCCCGAGCACCGGGCAGCGCGTCTTTCGCGCGGCCTCGATGGCGTGCGGCGCCGGGGTCGGGCGCGGCCAGCGCGGGCGGCCGTAGCAGTCCACGCAGGCGTCGATTCCGCCCTCTGCCGCGGCCAGGAGCGAGAGCGCGCCGCCGAGGCAGAAGCCGATGGAGCCCGCCTTTCCCGTGCCCAGCGCGTCGAGCCCGGTGTGCAGATCGCGGACCGCCTGCGGGAGGTCGAGCCGCTGGATGCGGCCCATCATGCTCGGCATGTCGCTGCTGATCGGTTCGTGGTCGCGGGCGAAGATCTCCACCGCGATGGTGCGAAAGCCCTCCCGCGCCAGACGCTGGGCGACCGACTTCACCCAAAGCGAGAGGCCGAAGATCTCCGGCGCGATCACCACCCGCGGCGCTCCGGGCGAGCCGGCCGGCTCCGCCACCAAAGCAGGCAGCGCCACGCCGTCGGTGGCGCGCAGCTCGATTTCCCTCTCGACGATTCCGCTCTTCTGACCCATGCGGGCCGTCTATCACGGGTGCGGCGACTTGGTGGCGTTCTGGAGGAGCACCGCGCCCAGCGGGACGGCGAGGTAGAGCCCGGTGTTGGCGGCGAGGGCGGCGCCGCGATCGACGTTGGCCGCCTCGAGCCCGAGTCCGGCGCCGATGGCGACGAGCGAGGTGCCGTAGGCGCCCACCGACGTCCAGCCCAGCGAGGGATCCCAGTCGTCGCTGCCTTTGCCGATCAGCCAGGAAGTCACTGCCGCGGCGAGCGGCGAGAAGAGGAAAGAGGCGCCTGCGCCCCAGAGCGCCGCCTGCGATCCATCCACTGTGACCGCGCCGCCGTGCGCGACGGTGACGTGCGCCTGGGAGAGCAGCGCCGCTCCGCCGGCGTTGACCAGCGTGAAGGCGGCGAGCCCGGCCACGTATTCGACCACGCCGCGCACCGGCTCCGAGCGCCGGTCCGCCCGGGCCACCGTGACCGAGGCGGGCGTTTCGTCGAAGAGAGCCGCGCGCGGCACCGGCGTCGCGAGGACTGCCGCGAAGAGGAGCACCAGCATGCAGGACGCTAGGGACCGTCCGCTTGTCTGTCAACCGGCATGGCCAGCCCCGAGGCCTCCGCGATCTTCTGCGCCCGGCGCTCGCGAACCACGTTGCGCAGCAGGTAGGCCACCACCGCCAGGTTGGCGAGCAAGATGAAAGCGCGCCCCACCTTGGGATTTCGCCCCAGCTCCCACAGCTCCAACGGCAGGAGCGCGCCGGTGGCGATGACCACCAGCCACGGCGCCCACCAGCGTCCGGCGCGCAACGCGAGGCCTTCCACCGCCGAGAGGACGGCGTCGGCGAAGGCGGCCCAGGCGATGAACTTGACGTGCCCGCTGGTGGCGGCCACCACGATGATGGTGGCGATCTTGAGCGCCCAGCCGCCGGTGACGTGCTCGAGGACCACCTCGGCCAGCGAGGCCGCGCCCGCCTCGGCGCCGTGGGCGATGAGCAGGATGGCGGCGATGCCCAGGAGGACCTCCAGCACCGCCTTGAACAGCTTGTACACAATGATGGCTTCGAGCCCTACCGGGCGCTTGTGCGCCGACTGCGCCGCGGTCATGCGTCGGGCACCAGCGCCTGCACCAGCTCCAGCAGCCGGGCCACGTCGAACGGCTTCTCCAGCGACGGCACGCCCAGGCCCTGCGCTATCTGCCGGCCCTCGTAGGAGCCCGTGGTCAGCACCACCGGCACTCTTGCCAGCGCGCCAGACGACTCGCGCAGCGTCCGCACCACCCATCCGCCGTCGGCGTCGGGCATCATGAAGTCCACCAGCATGAGGGCAGGTGTCCGGGCGCGGGCCGCGGCCACGGCGTGGTGCGCGTCGGGACACGTCTGGACGACGTAGCCGTTCAGCTCCAGCAGGTCCTGAAGGACGGCGCGGCAGTCGGCGTCGTCTTCGACGACGAGGATGATGGGTCGGTCGGCCAAGGTGCGGGAAGACTAACCCTTGCGAGCCCGGACCGCGAGTGAGAGCGCATCGCAGAGTTGCGGCAGGCCCTCGCCTCCCTGCGCATCGACGCGAATGCCGGCGGCCAGCGCCGCCTCTGCCGTCGAGGCGCCGATGCAGGCAACCGCACAATTGCGCGCCGCCGCGGCGCCGGCCAGCGCGACGAAGCCGCGGACGGCGCTGCCGCTTGCAAACGACAGGGCGTCGGCCCCCTCGAGCGCGGTCAGGTCCGCGGACCGCGGCGTCACCGTGCGGTAGAGGACCAGCGCCTCGACCAGCGCCCCGGCGGCGCGCAGGCCGCTCTCGAGCGCGGAGGTCCCCTGCTCGGCGCGGGGCAAGAGGACGCGCTTTCCGCGCACCAGCGGCGCGAGCTGTGCCAAGAGCGCCGCCGCCCCGCTGCCGCCGCGTGGAACGATCACTTCGCCCGGCAGGAGCGCGGCGGTGGCCTGCCCCACGGCAGCAAACGGGATCGAGGTCCGCCCGATCAACTCGAGGAGCCGCCGCGCGGCGTGGGGCGAGGAGACGACGATGAGGTCTTGTCCTTTTTGTATACTTTGTACAATTTCGGCCAGGTCGGGGCCGTCCTCGAAGGCGATGCAAGGGAAGCGCACCGGGATGGCGGCGCGTTCGCGGAGGAGCGCTTCCAACTCGCTGGCTTCTTCCGCCGCGCGGGTGACCAGAACGCGCTTTCCTTCCAGCGGCGCGGCCATGCTCAGGCGCGCTTGGGCGCGGGCAGGCCAAAGGAGTGCGACCGGGCCGCCTCGAGCAATGGGCCGCCGCCCATCGAGAGCAGCGCCGCGCCGACCTGGCTGCCCAGCGCCTCCGGCCCGCCTGCTCCCTGCCCTCCGCGCGCCTCGGCCCGCACGATGGCGACGCCGCCTTTCCCGTCGGGGCCGCCCAGGGCCGCGCGCAGGAAGAGGGCGGAACCCTGTAGAGTTGCGTAGGCAGCGACCGGCACCGTGCAGCCTCCCGAGAGCCGCGCCAGCACCGCGCGCTCCGCCCGCACGCAGCGCGAGACCCCAGAATCGTCGAGCGGCGCCGTGGCCGCCTCTCCGCGCGCTCCGCGCATCGCCTCGATGGCCAGCGCGCCCTGCCCCGCCGCCGGAAGGCAAAGCTCCACCGGGAGAACCTCGGTGACCTGCTCCTCGAGCCCCAGCCGCCGCAGCCCCGCCAGCGCCAGCACGACGGCGTCGAGCGGACCCAGCGGATCCTGCGCGGCCGGCCGCACTTCCTTGCCGCCGCGGAGCACTACGCCTCCGGTCGCGAGCGCGAGGCGCGTCTGGACGTTGCCGCGGATTGGGACGATGACCAGGTCGGGCCGCGCCGAGAGCAGCTGGACCGCGCGGCGCAAGGAGCTCGTGCCCACCCGCGCGCCGCGAGGCAGGTTGGCGAAGGTCTTCGCCAGCGGCGCCACCAGCGCGTCGCGGGCGTCCTCGCGCATTGGAAATGCACTTAGTATAAATTCCTCAGGGAGCGCGAAGGGCACGTCCTTGGCGCTGTGCACCGCCAGGTCCGCCCGCCCTTCAGAGAGCGCCACCTCCAGCTCCTTGATGAAGAGCCCCTTGCCGCCCACGTCGGAGAGCGGCCGATCGACGATGCGATCGCCCTCGGTGCTCATCGGAACCAGCTCGCAGGGCTCTCCCCGGGCGGCGAGCAGGTCGCGCACCCGCTGCGCCTGCCAGAGCGCCAGCGCGCTCTTGCGCGTGCCGATCCGCAGCGTCAAGACTTCCTCTTGAAGGGCTTGAAGGGCAGCACCGCCCCCTCGGGAGTCGGCTCCGGCAACGGCTGCGGAGCAGGATCGGGCGCGGGATCCGGAAGCGGCATCGGCTGCGGCCCAGGCTCATCGAGCCCGAAGAGCGCCGCCGTCGCTTCGCCCAGCGGGCCCTGCCCCGCCTCGGCGCGCAGCCGCGAGGTGGGCTGGTGCATCAGCTTGTTGACGATGGCCGAGGCCATCGCGCGCAGGCTCTTCTGGTGCCGCTCGTCGAGGCCGTGCATCGAGGCCAGCGTCTTCTCCACCTCGGCCCTGGCCACCGCCTCGGCGTGGGCCCGCAGCCGCGCCAGCACCGGCACCGCGCGGCGCTCGTGCGACTGCAAGAGGTAGGCGCGCAGCTCCTCTTCGACGATGCCCTCGGCCTTGCCCACGTGCGACTGCCGCAAGTCGCGGTTCTGCGCCGCGGCCCGCTCCAGGTCGTCCATGTCGTAGACGTAGACGCCTTCCAGCTCGTTGGCAGTGGGCTCGACGTTGCGCGGGACGGCCAGGTCCACGAGGAAGATGGGCCGGTAGCGCCGCGCCTTGAGCGCCCGCTGCATCAGCTCGCGGGTGACCATGAACTGGGAGGCGCCCGTCGAGCAGATGGCGACGTCGGCGCGCTCGAGGAGCGAAGGCAACTCCGCCAGCGAGACCGGCACGCCCGCGATCTCGCGCGCCAGCTCCTCGGCCCGGGCGGCGCTGCGGTTGGCGATGAGCAGCTCGCTGGCGCCGTGCGACTTGAGCTCGCGCGCCGCCAGCTGGGCCATCTCGCCGGCGCCGAGCAGCAGCACCGACCGGCCTTCCAGGCTGCCGAGGAGCTTGTGCGCGAGCTGCACCGCGATGCTGCTCACCGAGACGGCTCCGCGCGCGATCTCGGTCTCGGTGCGCACCCGCTTGGCCGCCGAGAGCGCCCGCGCCAGCGCCCGCGAGAGCTCGGGGCCCAGCGTGCCCGCCTCCTGCGCCAGCGCGGCGGCTTCCTTCACCTGCCCGAGGATCTGCGCCTCGCCCACCACCATCGAGTCGAGGCTGGCGGCGACGCGGAAGAGGTGCCGCGCGGCCTCCTCGTCGAAGCGGCAGACGGCATGCGGCGCGGCCACCGGCCCCAGCGCGGAGAGGATCTCCTCGCCGGCGCTCCTCCCGTCGGCGACGGCGAAGATCTCGATGCGGTTGCAGGTGGAGATGATCAGCGCCTCGCGCACGCCGGGCAGCGCCTTGAGCCTGCGGACTTCGGCGGGCAGCGCCTCGGCCGGCACCGCCAGCCGCTCGCGCACGGCGATGGGCGCTTCGCGGTGGCTGAGGCCGACGCAGAGGAAGGTCACGGCGCGATTCCTCCCAGCGCCACCGTGCCGTGCAGCGCCGGCGCGGTGAGCAGGCCGACGTAGGCGCCGGCGAGGAGCACGAAGCCCGTGATGACGAGGAGGGCAACGCGCCGCCCGCGCCAGCCGGCGACCAGGCGCGCTTGGATGAGCGCGGCGAAGAGCGCCCAGGCGAGGATGGCGAAGCCCTGCTTGGGCGCAAAAGGCAGCGTGGTGCCGGTGGATTCGCGCGAGGCCAAGGAGCCCGTGGCGATGGCCACCGAGAGGAAGACGAAGCCCCAGACCGAGAGCTGGTAGCCGGCCTTGTCGATGAGATCGAGCGACGGCAGCCGCGCGAAGATCCGCCCCGGCCGCTTGCTCTTCACCTGCCTCTCCGAGACGAGGTAGAGCAGCGAAAGCCCGAAGGCGAGCGCCAGCGCCGCCGTGCCCAGCGCCGCCGCGCCGACGTGGAGGAAGAGCGCCACCGAGTGGTAGAGCTGCGGCGAGACCGCGCGCGCCGTGGACTTGACCAGGTGCGCGGGCACCATCACCGCCACCGTGAACGGCGCCACGAAGGCGCCCGCCACCGGCAGGTCGTACTTCCAGTCGAGGAGCAGGTAGCCGAGGACGGTGGCGGCGGCGAGGAGGCTGAAGAGCTGTCCGCCCTTCCAGCCCTCGGCGCCGAGGCCGATGGCGGCGAGATTGGCGTCGGCAGGCGCAACGAAGGAGGCGGCGTGGAGGAGAAGGCCGGCGAAGAGGAGGATCCGCCCGGCCCGCACCCAGCGCTTCGACGGGCGCACCAGCCAGGTGAGGAAGGCCGCCGCTCCCGCCACGTAAGCGAGCAGCGAGATGTGCACGAGGACGGTGGCCATGGCCTACTGGAGGTTGTCGAGCAGGAACTGGGCAAGCATGTCCTGCTCGCCTGCTTTCTTCTCCTCGCCCTTGGCGGTCGACGGCGCGGCGGGAGCGGGAACTGCGGCGGCGGCGGGCTTGGGCAAAGGGGCGGCAGCGGCCTTGGGCGCGGGAGGCGTGGAGACGGTGGCGGCGCGGCGGAGGGCGTTGGCGTCGGCGAGGAAGCCCTGCTGCACCTGATAGGCGACCTCGCCCAGGATCACCGACTCCATGTAGTGCTCGGCGCCCATCTGCTTGAGGGCGTCGGTGGTCTTCACTTTCTGCAGAAGGCCGGCGGTGTCGTCGCCCGCCTCCATCTTCATGAAGCGCACCGCGCTGGTGAGCGAGAAATCCTTGTTCTCGCCGAGGATGGTGAGGACGTTCCCCTCCACGGCGATGCGGCCCTGCTCCGACCACTTGTCGAGTACGCTCTGGGGAACGAAAAGGTAGTCTGCCATTGAGGCTGCGCATCCTCGCCGCGCCCCGTTCATCTACTTCGGGCAGCGCGGTTCTCCCTCGACTGATACCAGCGGGACAGGGTCCGCGCAAATGGATTGACGGGCGGGCAAGCGGGCGGCAGATTCAAAAAACCTTCTCTGGGAGAGACTGACATGGCGAGCGCGGACGTGGTGACCTTCACCGACGAGAACTTCCAGGGCGAAGTGCTGGGCTCGAAGGAGCCGGTGCTGGTCGACTTCTGGGCCACCTGGTGCGGCCCCTGCCGGGCCATCGCTCCCCTCGTCGACCAGCTCGCGGCCGAGTACAAGGGCAAGATCAAGGTGGGCAAGCTCGACATCGACGCGCACCAGGCGGTGCCGCAGAAGTACGGCGTGATGTCGATCCCGACCCTGCTGCTCTTCAAGAACGGGCAGGTCGCCGACCAGATCGTCGGCGCCGTGCCCAAGGCCAAGCTCGACGCCATGGTCAAGCGCGCCATCTGAGCACCGTCGAGCTGAGCACCGTCGAGCGCGAAGGCGATACCGTCGACCGCGCCGTCGATCGCGCCGGCGATGCCCGCGCGAAGCAAAAGCTGCCCATCGTCGCCCTCTGCGCTTACCTGGCCTATCTCGCCACCATGATTGCGCAGAGCAGCTTCGTCTTTGCCGGCCGCCGCTGGTTCTGCCTCTTCGACGACGCGATGATCTCGATGCGCTACGCGCAGAACCTCGTCGCCGGCGCGGGGCTGGTCTTCAACCGCGGGGAGCGCGTCGAAGGATTCACCAACCCGCTCTGGTGCCTGATGATGGCCGGGGCGCACCTGGCCGTTCGGGATCTCTCCAAAGTCAGCCTGGCCGTGCAGGTGGTCAGCGCGGCGACGCTGCTGGCCAACCTGGTTCTGCTCTGGAAGCTGGTCGGGGTGCTGGCTCCGCGGCGCCCGTGGTTGCGCTGGACGGTCTGCGGACTGACGGCGCTCTTCTATCCGCTGAATTACTTCGCGGTCTCGGGCATGGAGGTGGGATGCGTCGCGGCCTTGGTCACGGCCTCGATGCTGTCGGCCGCGCAGACCCTCGACGAGGGGCGGCTGCGCACGCTGCCATACTGGATGCTCGGTCTCGCGACGCTGGTGCGGCCCGACGCGGTGGTCATCTTCGCGGCGCTGGCGGCCGGACTTTTTTTCTACCTGCCAGGTCAGCGCCTCCGGCAGCTGCTCTACGCCGCCGCCTGGGGCGCGGCCTTCGTCGTGCTGCCCACCTTGCTGCGGCACGCCTATTACGGAACCTGGGTGCCGAACACCTATGCGCTCAAGGTGCAGGGCATCTCGACCGCGCTGCGCTCCTGGTACGGGCTGCAGATCTTCCTCGATTTCGCCCAGCGCGCCTGGCTGGTCCCGCTCACTGCGCCGCTCCTGGCCGCGATGGTCACGCGCCGGCCCGCGGTGCGGGTGGCAGCCCTGCTGGTGACGGCGCAGTTCGGCTGGTCCGTGTACGTTGGCGGAGACGCGTGGGAAGGCGAGTCGATCGGCGCCAACCGCTTCGTCGCGACGGTGGCTCCCTTGCTGGTCGCCTTGCTCTGCCTCGGGCTGGACGAGGGGCTGCGCTGGCTTCTCGAAAACCTGCGTGGCGCGCCACCCCGACTGCTGCGCGCAGTGCCCGCGGTCGCGTGCGCCCTCTCCTGCGCCGCCTTCGTCGAGCTGGATCGCGCCGACAATCCGCAGGTGGCGAGGCGGATCCTTCTCCTCGAACCCGCCATCTTTCAGCAAGCGCAGGAGGTGTTCACCAAGGCGGCGTGGTCGCTGCGGGAGATCGCCGATCCCGACGCGCGCATCGCCGTCACCTGGGCCGGGATCATCCCTTACTTCTCAGGGCTGCGCGCGCTCGACGTGCTGGGCAAGGTGGACCCGCACATCGCCCAGCTTCCCATGCACGCGGTGCGCAACGCAGACGAGTTCCGGGCCGGGCACATGAAGTGGGATCAGCACTACACCGTGGTCGAGCAGAAGCCCGACATCATCGCCCAGGTGTGGAAGCTCGACGCGGAGATGATCGCGCTCTTGGACGAATCGTATCTCTTCGATCCCGTGAGCCGGTTCTACCTGCGGCGCGGCTCGCCGCACCTGCACGGCCGCTAGAACATGAAGCGCCGCAGCGAGACGTTGAGCAGGATGCCGATGCCGAGCATGTCGGCCACCACGCTCGACCCGCCGTAGCTGAAGAGCGGCAGTGGCACGCCCACCACCGGCATCACGCCCGTCACCATCCCCATGTTGATGAAGGCGTGCCAGAAGAAGAGCGCCGAGATGCCCAGCGCCAGGAACGACCCGAACTTGTCGCGGGCGTTGGCGGCGACGTCGAGCGCGGCCAGCACCAGGAAGGCGTAGAGCCCGATGAGGATGACGCTGCCCATGAAGCCGTGCTCCTCGGCCCAGACCGAGAAGATGAAGTCGGTGTGCTGCTCGGGCAGGAAGGCCAGCTGGTTCTGCGTGCCTTCGCCCCAGCCCTTGCCGCCCCACTGCCCGCTGCCGACTGCGATCTGGCTCTGGATGGAGTGGTAGCCCGCGCCATGGGCGTACGCCCCGGGGTCGAGGAAGGTCAGCACCCGCTGTTTCTGGTAGTCCTTGAGGACCTTCTTCCAGGCCATCACCGAGGCGACGCCGCCGCCCGCGAACATGATGATCAGGTCGCGCCATTTCACCTTGGCGAACATCACCATGGTCATGGCGATGGCGAAGGTCACCAGCGCGGTGCCCAGGTCGGGCTGCTTCATCACCAGCGCCACCGGCACGAGGATGAGCAGGAAGGGCCGCCAGAGATCGAAGATGCCGTAGTGGCCCTTGCGGGCGCCGGTCTCGTCGCGGGTGAACCAGCGCGCCAGCACCACGATCACCGCCAGCTTGACGAACTCGGACGGCTGCACCTGCATGCCGCCCAGGGAGAGCCAGCGCCGCGCGCCCAGCACCTTCTTGCCGGCAAAGGCCACGCCCGCGAGGAGCGCCAGCGCCGCGAAGTATCCGGGCCAGGCCAGCGTCTGCAGCCAGCGGTAGTCGATGAAGAGCAGCACGGCCACGGCGAGGAGGCCCACGCCCATCCAGCGCGCCTGCACCAGCGCCATCAGGACCGGCGCGTTCTTGGTGGCGGAGGCGAGGTTCCAGACGCCCAACGTGCAGATGATCAGGGTGCAGAGCACCAGCGGCCAGTGCAGGTGATCGAGCTTTTTTTCGGTGACGCCGTAGGCCATTACTGGGTCACCACCGCCGCCGACGAGACCGGCGCCGCCGCCTGCGCCGCGGGGACGTCCTCGGCCGCCTCCTCGCGCTTGATGCGGAAATAGGCCTCGATGGTCTTGCTCGCCGCCGGCGCCGCCGCCTCGGCGCCCCAGCCGCCGTGCTCGTTCAGGACCACCACCACGATCTCCGGATCCTGCGCCGGCGCGAACGAGGCGAACCAGGCGTGGTCGCGCGAGAAGTATTGCTGCGCGCTCGGGTCCAGCTTCTGCTTCTGGCCCAGCTTCATCACCTGCGCGGTGCCGGTCTTGCCGGCGAACTGCAGATCGGGCAGCCGGCTGCGGTAGGCGGTGCCGCCCGGCTCGTTGACCACGGCGACGAGGCCGCCGCGCACCGTAGCGAGCGAAGTGTCCTTGACGCCCAGCGTACGCGCCGCCTCCGGCAGAAACTCGCGGGTGATTTTTCCGTCGGGCGATTCGATGCGCCGCACGATCTGCGGCTTCCACACCGTGCCGCCGTTGGCGATGGCCGCGTAGGCCACCGCCTGCTGCAGCGGCGTGACGTTGATCTCGCCCTGCCCGATGCTGGCGTTGATGGCGTGGGCGCGCAGCGACCCGCTCTCGGGCGTGACGCTCTTCGAGTCGGGGATGATGCCCGGGATCTCGCGGCCCAGGTCGAAGCCGGTGGGCTGGCCGAAGCCGAGGCGGTGGGCCATGTCGCTCAAGGCGTCGAGGCCGACCTTGTCGCCCAGAGAGTAATAGTAGACGTCGCAGGAGAACTGCAGCGCGCGGCGCAGGTCCATGAGGCCGTGGCCGGAGGGCTTGTCGCAGCGCCAGCGGTGGTTCCCCATGGTGTAGCCGCCGTTGCAGCTGATGCCGCTGCCGGGAGTGACGATGCTGTTCTCGAGGCCGGCCAGCGAGGTGACGACCTTGAAGGTCGAGCCCGGGTGGTAGTTCTCGTTCATCACCCGGTTGAGCATCGGCTTGAGCGGATCTTCCGACAGCTCCTTGAGCTGCGCGCGGGAGATGCGGCCCGACATCATGTTGGGGTCGAACGACGGGCGCGAGATCATCGCCAGCACGTAGCCGGTCTTCACTTCCATCACCACCACGGCGCCGGCGCGTCCGGGGAAGGCGGCGTCGGCGGCCTTC
The DNA here is from genome assembly GCA_025350525.1 of Deltaproteobacteria bacterium. GTDB lineage: Bacteria > Myxococcota > Myxococcia > Myxococcales > 40CM-4-68-19 > 40CM-4-68-19. The sequence continues at coordinate 2,793 of JANXXR010000541.1, read as the reverse complement.
TGCAGGCGCTCGTCGATGGTCAGGACCAGATTGTTCCCGGGCGTGGCCGGCACCAGGCGCTCGCCCTCGGGGATGAGCGCTTCCTGCGCGTCCTTGTCGAGTTCGCGGCCCTTGGCGTCCACGGCGATGTTCTGCTTGCCGTCGGCGCCGCGCAGCTCGCGCTCCCAGCGCCGCTCGATGCCGCGCCGCCCGATGGTCTGGCCGCGGCGGTACTCCTCGTACTGCTCCATCTCGTCGGGCGTGACCTCGCTCATGTAGCCGACCACGTGGCCCAAAGAAGGGCTGCCGCGGTACGCCCGGTGCGGCGTGGGGATGAGGTTGACGCAGGACATCTCGGTCTTGTGCCCTTCGAGGACGTCGACCTGGTCGCGGGGGATGTCGAGCGCCACCAAGAAGGGCTTGAAGCGCTCGAGCCGGTCCTTGGAGAGCCAGCTCTTCTGGTAGTCGGCGCGGATGCGGTCGAGGTCCTCGGGCGTCAGGTGGAGGAACTCCCTCAGCTTGGTGAGGACCTCGTCGCGCTCCTTGCCTTTGCAGAAGGCGGGGGTCATGAAGACGTCGAACGAGGGCCGGTTGTCCACCAGGGTGTGGCCCCGGCGATCCTTGATCAGGCCGCGGTCGGCGGGGACGAAGAGCGACTTGCGAAAGTTGGCGATGGACTGGTTGAAGTAGTCCTCGCCGCGCAGAATTTGTAGCTGGTATAAACGGACCACGAGCACCAGCATGGCGCAGACGACGATGAGCGCGCCCAAGGCCGCCCGCGGCCGGATCTCCCGGATGTCGTCGAAGTCGCGGCGGACCAGCATCAGCGCATCCCGCCGGCGTTGACGTCGGAGTGGAGGAAGTTCAGGTCGAGGCGGCGCAGGATGGAGAAGACCGCCGGCGCCAGCAGCGCGGTGCCCAGCGCCGACCAGAGCATGGGCAGCGCCGCGAAGTGGATGCCGGTGCCGGTGAAGAAGCCGAAGACCGCCGCCGCGATCAGCCCGTGCAGAAGGCTGGCGCCGAAGGCCACCACCGCCGACTGCACGCCGCCTTCGGTCTTGAGCGCGCTGCCGCCCAGGCGCAGCACCACGAAGGTCAGCACCGCGAGGAAGGTGTAGAGGAAGGCGGGAGTGGCGGAGGACAGGTCCGAGAAATAACCCGCCACCGCCGAGAGCGCCGCGCCTTCGACGATGTCGTCGTGGAGCGCGAGGTAGAGGACCACCGCGAGGAGCAGGTCGGGCCGCGCGACTTTGAGATGGAGGAGGAAGGGCAGCACCGACTCGGCCACCGCCAGCGCCATGCAGACCAGGACCACCAGTGCGATGCGCAGGGTCATTGCACGGCCCCGGCCGCCGCCGGCGCCAGATCCGCCGCTTGCTGCTGCTGTTGCTGGACCGCCTCTGCCGCCGCCACCACCGTCACCTCGTCGAGCCGCGCGAAGTCCACCGACGGCACCACTTCGGCGCTGAGGAACATGCCGCTCTGCTTGCGGTTGACGTTGCCGACCCGCCCGATGCGCAAGCCCTGCGGGAAGAAGCCGGGGCCGCCGGCGGTGACCAGCATGTCTCCGTCCTGCAGGTCGTCGGTGCGCTGCGCGTACTCCACCTTGCAACGGCCGATGTCGCCGGTCCCCTTCACCGTGCTTCGGCCGCGGGTGCGCTGGGTGATGGCCGGCACCGCCGAGAGCGGGCTGACGATGAGCTGCACGTCGGCGTAGCTGCCGGTCAGCTGCACCACGGTGCCGACGATGCCATCGGGCGCGATCACCGCCGCGCCCTTGACGATGCCGTCCTCCGAGCCGCGGGCGATGCGCAGCGAGTGGCTGTGCGTCGACGCGCCCACCGCCACGATCCTGGCCACCACCAGCCGGGTGGGCGCCTGCTTGTCGGCGAAATCGAGCAGGTGGCGGAGGCGGTCGTTCTCGAGCCGCAGCTCGGCTGCCTGCTGGTCGGTGGTGCGGGCGCGCAGGTTCTCGCGGCGCAAGGCCAGGTTCTCCTCGCGCACTCCGCGCAGCGCCAGGTAGGCGTGCCAGGTGTCCACCACTCCGAAGGCGGCCCCCGTCAAGGTCCGCTCGATGGGCGCCATCAAGGCCACCAGCACGCGATCCACGCGGCTCAGCGCGATGCCCTTCTTCGCCTTGGCGAAGAAAATGAAGAAGGGGATCGCCAGAAGGGCGATGACGAAGATCGGCTCGCGAAAGCGTTTGAGGATGGAGCCCACTTGAGCAGTTGGAACGCAGGAGGAAGCGCGGTCCTTCCCGCATCCTTCATCCCTTTTTCTCCTTGCATCTCTCGCCCGGCTTCTCTAGGGTGTCAAGCTTTCCAAGCGGCCGTGGGTACGGCAGTTTTGCGGCCGGCCGGAATCCGCCCCCAAGGGAGTTGCAGTCGATGCTCGACGTCATGCGGTCAAACGCGAAGTCCTCGCTGATTGCGCTGATCTTCGGCGCCATCATCGTCACCTTCATCTTCTCCTTTGGCCGCGGCTCCACCGGCTACCGCACCCGCACTCCCGAGACCTGGGCGGCGAAGGTCAACGGCGACCTGGTGACGGCGGGCAACTTCACGCAGGCGTACTCGAACCGCTTCCGCCAGCAGGCGCAGATGCGCGGCGGCAAGTACACCACCGACAACGCCAAGCAGGACAACCTCAAGCAGGAGACGCTCAAGGGCCTGGTCGATCAGGAGCTGATCGCGCAGCAGGCCGGTGAGCTGGGCATCCAGGTGAGCGACGCCGAGGTCGCCGACTCCATCGCCAAGAGCCCCCAGTTCCAGCAGGAGGGCAAGTTCGACTTCGATTACTACAAGCGCCTGGTCG
>JANXXR010000536.1 GCA_025350525.1 Deltaproteobacteria bacterium | reverse complement strand
CTTGCCGGCGGCGCGGCACAACCTCGTCGAGCGCGGCAACGACAGCGGCAGCTTCCACCGCTTCACCATGCGGGCGGTGCGCTTCGCGCTTTTGCCCTTCGCCGTGGGGCTCACGCTCGACCTGGCCGTCGCCGGCGACCGCATCTTCGGGGCCGTTTGCGCCCTGGCCTGCGGGGCCGCGACCGCGATGGCCACCCTGCTCTTCTGGTACGTCCACTTCGCCCGCGGCGACCGCCAGCCGCCCACCGAGCCGGAGGAGCAGATGGAGAAGACGCCGCTCTCGCATCGCATCGTGCAGGTGCTCACCGAGACGCGCGTGGTGCTGCCGGGTTCGCAGGCGACCTCTACGTGGTGCTGGTCCGCGCCCGGTTCGAGAGCGCGGCCCTGATCGGGGCGCTGTCGCTGGCAGTGTTCTACGGCGTCTGGTTCGGGGCCATGCTCTGGCTGCGCCACCGCGCTCCGCATCTGGGCGAGCGCGGCTGACTAGGCGGGCTCCTGCTGCGAGAGGCAGTGCAGCGTCCCCAGGCCCCAGACCAGATCGCGCGCGCCGATGCCGATCACGGGGCGATCCGTGAACAGCTCGGCGAGGAGGCCCAGCGCGATGCGGTCGTGGGGATCGTCGAAGACCGGCACGAGCACCGCCGCATTGCAGAGATAGAAATTGGCATAGCTCGCCGGCAGGCGCTGCCCGTCGAAGACGATGGGCTCCGGCATCGGCAGCGGCACCACCTCGGGCCGGCTGCCGTCCTCGAGGCGCGCCGACTGCAGGCGCTCGCGGTTTTCCTTTAGCGCCGCATAGTTTCTGTCCCGCGGATTCTCCTCGGCGCAGAGGACGATGGTGCGGGGGGAAATGAAGCGCGCCAGGTCGTCGATATGGCCGTGGGTATCGTCGCCGGCGATTCCGCGGCCGAGCCAGACGGTATTGCGCGCCCCTAATTGCTGCTTGAATAGAGTTTCATAATCCGCGCGCGAATACCCCGGATTGCGCACCTGCACCGCCGGGTCGAGCAGGCACTCCTCGGTGACGAGGATGCTGCCCTTGCCGTTGACGTCAATGGCGCCGCCTTCCAGCACCGCGCCGCCGGTTTCGATCAAGGGAATTTGCAATGCCTTGGCCGCCCGCTCGGGAATGCGGGTGTCCTTCTGGTAATCGGGATACTTCGCCCAGGCATTAAAGCAGAATTGCGCAATGGCCTTGTCGCCGCCGCGCCGCACGAAGATGGGCCCCGAGTCGCGGGTCCAGATGCGGTCGGTGGGGATGCGGTGGAACTCGACGCGCTCGAGCGGGACGCCGGCGCGGGTCAGGGTGCGGCGCGCCTTGGCGGTCAGCGCCGCGTCGCCGGTGAGGAGGCGCACAGTCTCGCCTTGCGCAATGCGACGGACGATCTCGGCATAAACCCAAGGAATGGGCGCGAACCGCCCCGGCCAGTCGCGGACGTTGTGCGGCCAGGCCAGCCAGGTGGCCGCGTGCGGTTCCCACTCCGCGGGCATGACCGCGGGCGGCGTGCTGCTCACGTCTCGCCGCCGTCGAGATAGCGGCGATTCAGGCCGCCGTAGGCGTCGATGCGCCGGTCGCGCAGGAAGGGCCAGTTGCGGCGCACTTCCTCGATGCGGGAGAGGTCGATCTCACCGATGACGATCTCCTCCTGGTCGGTCGAAGCCTCGGCGATCACCACGCCGAACGGGTCGGCGATGAACGAGGTGCCCCAGAACTCCAGCCCCGGCGTGCCCTCGTGCCCGACCCGGTTGCAGGCCGCGACGAAGACTCCGTTGGCGATGGCGTGGCTGCGCTGGATGGTCTTCCAGGCGTCGCGCTGGGCGGCGCCGTACTGCGCCTTCTCGTGCGGGTGCCAGCCGATGGCCGTCGGGTAGAAAAGGACCTGCGCGCCCTGCAGCGCCGTCAGCCGCGCCGCCTCCGGATACCACTGGTCCCAGCAGATGAGCGTGCCGATGCGGCCGGCCCTGGTGTCGAAGGCCTTGAAGCCCAGGTCGCCTGGAGCGAAATAATATTTTTCGTAGAAAGCGGGGTCGTCGGGGATGTGCATCTTGCGGTACATCCCGACCTTCTCGCCGCCGTCGAGGATCACCGCGCTGTTGTGGTAGAGGCCGGGCGCGCGCTTCTCGAAGATGGGCACCACCACCGCCACGCCTACCTTGCGCGCCACCGCCGAGAGCCGCTCGGTCGAGGGGCCCGGCACCGTCTCGGCCAGGTCGAAGAGCGCGGTGTCCTCGCGCTGGCAGAAGTAATGGGTCCGGTACATCTCGGGCAGGCAGACCACCTGGGCGCCCAGGCGCGCCGCTTCCTCGATGCGGGCGGCGGCCTTGTCGACGTTCTCCTGCGGGACGGCCGACATGGCCATCTGCACCAAGCCGACGCGAAAATTCTTGGACTCCGGCATGGCGGCGGACTCTAGACGAATTCGCCGGAAGCGGCATCAGGACTTGATGGGATAACCGTCGATGCGCCCGTCCTGCAGGTCGGCGTGGAAGCGGTGCAGGAAGTCGATCTGGTTCTCCAGCTGCAGGCCGAAGTTCCTGCCGTCGGCGACTGCGTCCTCGGCGGTCCAGCCCTGGACGGCCATCCGGTAGCAGGCGACCGCGACGCCGGTGCGGCCCATGCCCCCCTCGCAGTGCACGTAGCAGGGCTGGTGCGCGGCGTCGCTGACGAAGTCGAGGAACTGCTTCATCTGCGCTTCCTGCGGCACCGTGTAGTCGATGATGGCGAGGTGCAGCGGGATGAGCCCGGCAGCGCGGGCGTTCGCGCTGTCGTCGTGCTCCTTGCAGAGGTTGACCACTCCCTTGAAGCTCTGGGCCTTGAGATCCTTGAGGCCCTGCGCGTCGAGCCGCGAGCCGCGGGTCAGCGTCTCCGAGACCTTGAAGTGGTAGGCCTTGACCGGATACCGGAAGCCGAGCAGCTCCGCGTAGCCGACGCACCTGGCGGCGTCCACCTTGGCGGCGGCGGCGATCTTCTTCGCGTCGGCCTCCACCGCGTCTTCGAAGGCGTGGATGAAGCGCGGCGGCTTCACGCGGGCGATGGAGCTGAAGATGGTCATGGGCACCCCTGCTGGCGATGATCCACCCGGAAGCCCCTCCGCGGCAAACGCTGAGCCGCGACTCAGGGGAATGAGGTGAAGAGGTCCGAGAGGTCGGTGGCGTTGGCGGCATCGCCGAGGAACGGCTGCACCGCGAAGATCTCCTCCATGGTCCGCAGCGTGGAGCTGTGCGTGTAGGAGATGCTGTTGGTGTAGCCGTGGCCCTTCGCTTTGGGGCTGACGACGATCATACCGATGGGGACGTCGCCGCCCTCGCTCTCGTCCCAGGTGATGAAGATGGCAGAGCCGTTGCGGTACGCCGCCGAGCTCATGATGGCGGGCACCGTCTGCGAGAGCCAGGTGTCGCCGGTGGCGATCGAGTCCGCGGGGCAGCCGGTGGCGCCGTGCATGTCGTTGCAGAGGTTGGGGGTGATGAAGTTGTAGCGCGCGGCCGCGTTGTTTTGCAGATCGGTGGCCAGCTGCGTGAAGGGGCGGACGTGGCTGATGCAGTTGGCGCTGCTGGCGTTGTTGGTGTTGGTGACGTCGTCGAAGAAGACCATCGGGTTGTGCTTGGGCGCGTAGAGTCCGCTGTTCAAAAGCGGGCAGGCGCTGCCGCTGATGCCCTCCTGGTACGAGCGCCAGGAGACGCCCGAGTTCTGCAGCAGCGTCACGAGATGCTGCGAGGTGCTCTGGTGGTTGACACTTCAGCAAGCGTGGAGCTGTGCGTGTAGGAGATGCTGTTGGTGTAGCCGTGGCCCTTCGCTTTGGG
>JANXXR010000530.1 GCA_025350525.1 Deltaproteobacteria bacterium | reverse complement strand
GCCTGGCGTCGGCGACTTCCTTGCGCCAAGCCTGCACCTGGGCGCGGATCTGGTCGTCGCTGAGCGACTTGGCCCAGCCCTCGCGCTCGTTGATGCGCGCGACCACGGGGGCCATCTTCTTCAGCTCGCGCTGGTTCTTGGTGCCGACGATCTTCTTGAGGACGAAATCGATCATGGCCTGCCTTTATCGAAAGCGGATTATCGAAAATTTGAAAAAGCGCGCAGGGGTGCGCGCGCCGCCCTTGGGCTACCTGCAGCGGATCAGGCTGCGGGAGGTCCGCGGCTGGGGGCCGGGCCAGAGGGCGAGCGCCAGATCGCCCGGGAGACAGCGACGAACGCCTGCCGCTGCCGGAGATCTGGGGACACCATACGCAACTCCGGGCCCGCAGAGGCCGCAGGGCCCCCGGCTTGGCACGAGTTGCGTATGGTGTCCCCGGATCTTGAGGCTGAGGTGACGGCGGCGAAGGAGGCGAACGGGAGCGCGCCGGCGGGAGACAGCCCCACCAGCAGTGCCGCGCACGCTGCTGCCATCCTTCCGCGCATCGACGCCCTTCGCGGGGAGACCCCGCTCTTCCGGCCCCTTGTCGCCGAGTCCGGAACTCCTTGCAAGCGTAAGGTGCGCGATACCGTTGTCAAGGCAGCGCGCAGAGCGGAGGATGCGGCGGTGGACGATCGCATCCGACGCTGGGACGAGCGCTATGCGCGCGGCGAGGAGCTTCACGCGTTCGCGCCCTCGCCGCCGCTGGCGGAAGCAGTCGAGGGCGTGGCGCCGGGGCTGGCGCTGGATCTCGCCTGCGGCGCAGGCCGGCACGCGCTCTTCCTCGCCGGGCGCGGCTGGAAGGTGCAGGCGCTGGACGGATCGCGCGCCGGCCTCGACCGGCTGGCGGAGGAAGCGCTGCGCCGCGGGACCGCCGGCATCGAGGCGCGCGCGGTGGACCTGGAGGCGGACGGCTTCACGCTGCCTCTGGCCGCCTTCGACCTGGTCTGCGATTTCTATTTTCTCCACCGCCCGCTCTTCGCGCAGATCCACCGCGCGGTGAAGCCCGGCGGCCGCTTCGCCGCAGCCATCCACGTCCGAACGCAGCCGGACGAAAAGAACCGCTTCCTCCTCGAGCCCGGCGAGCTCCGCAACCTCGTGCTGTCCTGGGACTGGAAGATCCTGCACTACCGCGAAGGCGTCGGGTCGGAGACGGGCCACCATCACCACGGAACCGCTGAGCTGATCGCGCTGCGCCCGCTCTGAAGTTCAGGCCCGAAGAAGCCCAAAGCCTGGAGCCGCTCCTACTCCTCCAGAATGAACTTCCTCGGATTGTCGGCCACCCCGTTGACCCGCACCTCGTAATGCAGGTGCGGTCCGGTGGACCTTCCGCTGTTGCCCACCGCCGCCACGAACTGGCCGCGCTTCACCTTCTCGCCGACCTTCACGTCGATGCGCGAGAGGTGTCCGTACCGCGTCTTGAGCCCGTAGCCGTGGTCGATGACCAGCACGTGCCCGTAGCCGCCTTCGAGTCCGCTGAAGACGACGGTGCCGTCGGAGGGAGCGCGCACCGGCGTGCCCACGCCAGCGGCGATGTCGAGTCCTTCGTGCATCACCCGCTCGCCCGTGTACGGATCGAGCCGCACCGAGAAGTCGCTGGTGAGCCAGCCGCGCACCGGCCAGATCGAGGGCGCCGACGCGAGCAGCGCCTGCTGGTCCTCGAAGTAGCTCTTGAGCGCGCGCGCTTCCTGCTCCTGCGCCTTGACCTTCTTGTCGAGCCCGTCGAGCGACTTGAGCAGATCGGGCTCCTGCTCGGCGATGGCCTTGGCGTCGCCGTCGGCCACCATGCGGCCTTCGCCGCCGGGCAGCTTGCTCACCGGACCGATGCCCGAAGTGGCGGGCTCGGTGGCGACGCCGCCGCCCACGAACTCCGCCGCGCCCTGCCCCGTCTCCGCCTGCGCGACGTTGAGCTTGCGGTCGGGATCGTTCAGCGAAGTGATGTGGCGCAGGTTGGCGTTGAGCCGCTTGACCCGGTCGAGCTCGTCGTTGATGTGGGCGAACTTCTGCTCCGCCTCGCGCCAGCGGTTCTGAAGCTCGAGGTTCTCGGCGCGGATCAGTTCGTTCTCGGCGACCTTGCCCACCACCGTGAAGTAGTGGGCCAGCGCGGAGACCAGCGCCAACGCGACCAACGACGCGCACACGGCCACGCGCACGAGCATCCGGTGCTCAAGGCGAATCTTCTTCACCTTGGCGTCGCGATCCGGGACCAGCAGGATCGTATACGACTTGTCCAAGGAACCTCCCGCGCCCGCCGAGAAGGCGGAATCGCATTACCCAACCCACCGGCGTCACAATCGCTTCCCGCAGCAGCATGCGAGGCGCGCGCCAACCGCCTGCCCGCCCAGTTTCAACGCTCCGAGGGCTCCGCGCAAGCAATCGGCGGGCAGCTCGCCTGCTGCCCTTGCCGGGCCGTGCAGTATCGGATAGCTGCCTGCGCCGTCAACCGCCCCGGGTGGGAACCGGCGTTCTCACTCGACGCGCTGCAGCGCGACGACGGTGAGGTTGTCGTCTCCGCCGCGATCGTTTCCGAGCTGGATGAGCACCCCTGGCACCTCCTCGAGCGGATGGGCCAGGAGCGCGTCGCGGATCTCGCCGTTGTCGATGAGGTTCGAGAGCCCGTCGGAGCAGAGCAGGAGCCGGTCGAAGGGCTCGGTCTCGACGCCGACGAGATCCACCAGCACGTCCTCTTCAAAGCCCACCGAGCGGGTGATGATGTTCTTCAGCCGGCTGTGCTTCGCCTCCTCTTCCGAGAGCAGGCCCGCCCGCACCTGCTCGTTGACCAGCGAGTGGTCCTCGGAGAGCTGGTGGACCTCGCCGCCGCGGACCAGGTAGGCGCGGCTGTCGCCGACGTGGCCGACCAGCGCCTGCGTTCCGCGCAGCAGCAGCGAGATGCAGGTGGTGCCCATGCCCGAGAGCTCCGGGTTCTTGCGGCTGGTGCGGAAGACGGCGGCGCAGGCGCCTTCGATGGCCTCGCGCAGGGCGCCGGCCAGCGGCGACTGCTCCAGCTCAGCCTCGACGGCGAAGGGGTTGTCCTTGCGCAGCCGCGCCGAGAGCAGCTCGCGCTCGATGGTCTGGACGGCGAGGCGGCTGGCGGTCTCGCCGCCGGCGTGGCCGCCCATGCCGTCGCAGACGACGTAGAGGCCCAGGTCTTCATTGACGAGGAAGCTGTCCTCGTTGTGCTCGCGCTTCAGGCCGACGTCGGTGCGCGCGGCGCAGAGGTAGCGGGGGGGCATGCTTCACACCGCCTTGCGCGAGCGCTTCGGCTCCTGCGCCGCCGCCAGCATTTCGCGGGCGTGCGTCAGCGCCACCTCGGTGGTCTTTCCGGAAAGGAGCCGCGCCAGCTCGTGGATGCGCGCGTCCCCTTCGACCGGAGCGACCCGGCTGTGGGTGCGGCCTCGCGAGACCTCCTTCTCGACCGTGAGGTGCTTTCCGGCAAAGACCGCGATCTGCGGCAGGTGTGTGATGCAGATGACCTGCCGCCGCCGCGCGACCGCGGCGAGGGCGCGCCCGACCGCGTCTGCGGTGGCGCCGCCGATGCCGGCGTCCACCTCGTCGAAGAGGTAGGCGTCCACCGGGTCGCTCTCGGCCAGCACGCGCTTCACCGCCAGCAGCACCCGCGACAGCTCGCCCCCGGAGGCGATGCGCGCGAGCGGCCGCAGCTCCTCGCCCGGATTGGGGCTGAGCAAGAGCTCCGCCGTCTCGAGCCCGCGCGGCCCGAGGCCCGAGATGGCGCCGTCGGACGCCGGGGTGAAGCGGACGTCGAGCTCGGACTTCATCCCCAGGGCGGCCAGCTCTGCCGCGACGGCCTTGGAAAAGCCCGATGCCGCCGCCCGCCGCCTGGCCGAGAGCTTCTCCGCCAGCGCCAGCGCCGCCGCGGCGAGCCTCTGCACCTCGTCGGCCCGGCGCTTGAGCTCCTCGTCGTGGTTGGCCAGCATGGCCAGCTCCCGCGACATCTCCTCCCGCCTGGCCAGCGCCAAGGCCAGCGTGCCGCCGTGCTTGCGCGAGATCTTGCGCAGCACCTCGATGCGCTCGTCCAGCTCCTCCAGCCGCTGCGGATCGCCCTCGCTGCGCGACCCGTACCGCGACAGCTCGCGCACGGCTTCGTCGAGCTCGGCCGCCGCGCCGCGGACTGTCTGGGCCAGCGGGGCCAGCGCCGGATCGATGGCCGCCATCTCCTCCAGCTTCTTGGCCGCCCGCGCCGCGCCCGCGTCGGCCAAGAGCGTCTCCGTCTCCTCGGCGCCCGCGCGCAGCTTCTCCGCCGCCGCCAGCACGCGCCTCTCTTGCAGCAGCTGCTCGTCCTCGCCCGGCTGCGGCGCGGCCTTGACCAACTCGTCGAGCTGGAACTCGAGCCAGTCGGCGCGCTGGGCCCGCTGCGATTCGTCGGAATCGAGCTGCGCGCGGGCCCGCTCCGCCTCGCTCAGCGCCGCGAAGGCCGCGGCGTATTGGTCGCGCAGCGGGCCGCACCCGGAGTGGGCGTCGAGCAGGTCGAGGTGCAGCGCCGCGTCGAGGAGCCCGACGTGCTCGTGCTGCCCCGAGATGTCGAGGAGCCCGCGGGTGGCCTGCTGCAGCTGCGCCGCGGTGGCCAGGGCGCCGTTGACGAAGGCGCGGCTGCGCCCTTCGCGCTGGACGGTGCGCCGCACCACCAGCTCGCCCCCGGCGGCGGGCAGGCCCAACGCGGCCAGCCGCGCGTCGCACTCCGCCGGATCGCGGGGACGGAAGAGCGCCTGCACCTCGGCCTCCTCGGCCCCGGTGCGCACCGAGTCGGCCTGCGCGCGCCCGCCCAATATTAGATTTAGCGCGTCCACCAGGATGCTCTTGCCCGCCCCCGTCTCGCCCGTGAGCACGTTGAAGCCGGAGGCGAAGTGCACCTCGAGCTCGTCGATGATCGCAAATGCCTTCACCCGCAGCAGCTCCAGCATGGCGCAGAAGACTAGCAGAGGCCCCTGACAGTGTTAGGGTGCGAAGCGCATGTTCCCTCCCAGCGACCCGCGCTTCGACGAGATCCTGGAGCTGGCCGCGCACGCCACGGGCGAAGGGCTGCTCGACCGGCAGAGGCCGCGCTGGCGCGAGCTGGTGGTGGAGCTGCTCGGCAGCATCCAGGCCGCCGGCGGCACTAACCAGGCCGCGAGCGGCACCCTCGACTCCGAGCGGCGCCAGGCGCTGCGCGCCGACGTGGCGCTGGAGGTGGACATCCTCGAGCCCGACGAGCTCGCCAGCCTCGCCACCAGCAGCGTCGGGTCGGGCGGACTTTCCATCCGCATCGCCGAGGTGCTGCCGGTGGGCACGCCCATCGCGCTCTCCATCAAGCTCGCGCAGCGGAGGGTTCCGCTCCTGGTGACGGCGCAGGTGGTCTGGAGCCGTCCCGGCGAGCTGGGAGCTGCCTTCGTGGACATCTTCCAGAACGACCGCGAGCTGCTCGAAGGCCTGGCCGTCACGGCGTTGCTCGGAGCGTAGAGCAGGGCTTACCGGATCCCTACCGGATGCCCCAGCGCAGCTTCTCCCGCAGGATCGCGAACTGATCCACCTCGGGGTTGCGCAGGATCAGCGTCCGCTGCGGAGCGCGCTTCAGCCACACTTCCTCGCCCAGCTCGAGCGGCCGGCCGTGGCTGCCGTCGAGGGTGACGAACATCTCGCCGGGGCTGAGAAGCCGCACCCGCACCGGCACGTCGGCCGGGAGCACCAGCGGGCGCTGCGTCAGCGTATGCGGGCAGATGGGCGTGAGCAGGATGGCGTCCATGTTCGGGTCGATGATCGGCCCCGCCGCCGAGAGCGAGTACGCCGTCGAGCCGGTGGGCGTGGCGACGATGAGGCCGTCCGCCTCGTAGGTGGTGGCGGGGCGGCCGTCCACCGCGACCTCCAGGATGGCCAGTCGGCTGAGCGCGTTCTTCGAGATGACCGCGTCGTTGAGCACCACGCCCGAGAGCAACACGGCGTCTCCGCGGCGCACCTCGACCGAGAGCATCAGCCGCCGCGAGGCCGTGAGCTGGCCCGCCAGCGCCATTTCCAGCAGCGGAAGGGCGCGCTCGCGGGGAACCTCGGTGAGGAAGCCGAGCGTCCCCAGGTTGACGCCGAGGATGGGCACCTCGCGCCCGTTGCAGAGGGAGGCGGCGTGGAGGAGCGTGCCGTCCCCGCCCAGCACCACCAGCAGATCAGCGGCGGCGGCGATGACGGAGCCGGGCGCCGAGGGGACGCCCTCGATGCCCGCCTCCTCCTCGACCAGCGGTACGTGGGTCCGGAACCCCAGCCAGCGCACCATCTCGCGGGCGAGGACCGCGGCTTCCTCTTTTGCGAGCCGCGGGATGAGGCCGACGGTGGACACGAGAGCGACTCTACCGCATCCCGGAGTTACACTCGCGGCCCGATGCCGACGTACCTGCCCAACAAGAAGACCGGCGACCTCTTCCGCGCCGCGGCCGCCAGGGATCCCTCGCTGACGCCGCTGGCCGAGCGGATGCGGCCGCGCACCGTGGACGAAATCGTCGGGCAGCAGCACATCCTCGGGCCCAACACGCTCTTGCGCGAGGCCATCGAGACCGACCAGGTGCCGTCGCTGATCTTCTGGGGGCCGCCGGGCACGGGAAAGACCACGCTGGCGCGGGTGATCGCGCAGGCGACGCGGGCGGAGCTGGTGGCTTTGAGCGCGACCGACAGCGGCATCAAGGACATCCGCGAGGCGGTGGCGCAGGCGGAGCACCGGCTCGCCGAAACGCGGCAGCGGACGCTGCTCTTCATCGACGAGATCCACCGCTTCAACAAGGCGCAGCAGGACGCGCTCTTGCCGCACGTCGAGCGGGGAACCATCACGCTCATCGGCGCCACCACCGAGAACCCGTCCTTCGAGGTCATCTCCGCCCTGCTCTCGCGCACCCGCGTTTTCGCGCTGCGCTCGCTGGAGGAGGCGGACTTGAAGGTCCTGCTCGAGCGCGCGCTGCTCGACAAGGAGCGCGGCTTCGGGGGGGCGCTGCTGGCGTCGCACGACTTCCTCGAGCACGTGGCGCAGCACTCGAGCGGCGATGCGCGGCGGGCCCTCTCCGCACTCGAGGTGGCGGTGGCGCGCGCCCGGGCGGAGCGGCGCGACCTCTTGGAAGTGCGCGACGCCGAGGAGGCGCTGCAGCAGAAGACGCTGCTCTACGACAAGGGCGGCGACGCGCACTACGACACCATCTCCGCCTTCATCAAGTCGATGCGCGGCAGCGACCCCGACGCCGCCGTCTACTACCTGATCCGCATGCTGGAGTCGGGGGAGGAGCCGCGGTTCCTCCTGCGCCGGATGGTGATCTTTGCTTCCGAGGACATCGGCAACGCCGACCCGCGCGCGCTCTCGGTGGCGGTCGACGCCCTGCGCGCCTTCGAGGTGATGGGCCTGCCCGAGGGCGTCCTGCCGATGACGCAGGCGGCGGCCTTTCTCGCCTGCTGTCCCAAGAGCAATGCGGTCATCAAGGCCTACGGCGCCGCCCGCGCCGCCGTCCTCGAGAAGGGACCGCTGCCAGTGCCGCTCAAGCTGCGCAACGCGCCCACGCCGCTGATGAAGGGCATGGGCTATTCGGGCGGCTACAAGTATCCGCACAACTTCGAGGGCAACTACGTTCCCGAGGAGTACCTGCCCGATGCGCTGCGCGGCCAGCGGTTCTACGAGCCGTCGGACAACGGCGAGGAGGCGGAGATCAAGGCGCGGCTGGAGGAGCAGCGGAAGAAGTGAGGTTCACTGTCTGCGCCAGGTGGAGCGGAAGGGTCGAGGTGCCGCTGGTCAGGGTGCCGTCGATCTTCACCTCGGCGACCCGGCTCCTGAGCGCGCTTGCCACCGCGGCGCCGGTGCTGAGGAAGCTGATGTCGAGCGGCAGGCTGAGGATCGTCTCCTTGCCAGCCTCGACCATGGCCTGAGCCGGCAGCGCCACGCGGCCCACCTTCTCGCCCGCGATCTCGACCGAGCCGAGGATGCCGCCCAGCGGCAGCGGGAAGCTGTTCTTGTTTCCGATCTTGAGGGGCAGCGAGAGGCGCGCGCCGAGGAGGCCGATGGAGAGGATCTTCGGCGACTGGATCTCGAAGTCCGGAAGACGCGGCGGCGCGAAGGTTCCTTCGTGCTCGAGCGGCAGCGCGATCAGGCCGATGGGCGTGTTGACCCCGAGCGTGCCGCTGGCCTTGTAGCGGACGCTCTCCTGCGCGAAGAGCGCCTCGACCGCCGGCGCCAGGTCCTTCCAGGCGACGTGCGCGGGGAAGGCCACGTCGGCGCTGCCGCCGCCGGGGATCTGCAGGCCGCCCTGAGGCTTGCCCGAGAGCAGCGCGTGGTTCTCAACCTGCAGCGCGTAGTCCGTCTGCGCGAGGTTCAAGCCCACCGAGTTGGGGTTGGTCACCAGATAGGTGAGCGTGAAGTCGGCGCCGGTGAAGTCCACGTGGTCGAGCTTGGCGTCCTTGAACTCGAGCTTCGGCCGTTCGAAGGCGGCGCTCGCCACCTTGCCGAGGAGCGAGCAGCCGCAGAGGAGGGGCAGCAGACCAAGGAGCTTGCGCATCCCGCAAAGGTGACCACGCACGCTTCGGAAGCAAGATCAAGACTGGTTCGCGCGCGCCGCCCGCGGTAGCACGCGCTTCCGATGGCGCTGGACCTCTCGCTCCTCAACCCGCAGCAGAAGAAGGCGGTGCTGCAGACCGAAGGGCCGCTGCTCGTCCTCGCGGGGGCGGGGTCGGGCAAGACGCGCGTCATCGCGCACCGGGTGGTGCACCTCATCGATCAGGGCGTGCCGGCGCGGGCCATCCTGGCGGTGACCTTCACCAACAAGGCCGCGGCGGAGATGAAGGAGCGGATCATCAAGCTGGCGGGCGCGCGGGAGCGGACCCGCGGGCTCACCGTCAGCACCTTCCATGCCTTCGGGGTGCGGATCATCCGCGAGCAGCACGAGCGGCTGGGGCTGCCGGCAAAGTTCGCCATCCTCGACTCCGGCGATCAGGCGGCACTGGTGAAGCGGCTCCTGCGCGACGTGAAGATCGACGACAAGCGCTTCGACGTGCCTCGGCTGGTGGCGATCCTCTCGCGCCTGCGGATGAGCGGGATCCCCGGACATCCGGACGAAGAATACGAGCTGGCGGCGTCAGAGCTGCTGCCGCGCTACCAGCTGGGCCTGCGGGCGATGGGCGCCACCGACTTCGACGACCTGCTGCTGCTGCCGCTGCGCATCTTCCGCGAGGCGCCGGAGGTCTTGCAGAACTATCAGAAGCGCTATCGATATCTGCTGGTCGACGAATACCAGGACACCAACGAGCCCCAGCTGCAGCTGCTCGAGCTTTTGGCCGGACTGCGGCGCAACCTCTGCGTGGTGGGCGACGACGACCAGAGCATCTACGCCTGGCGCGGCGCGCAGGTGCGGCACATCCTGCAGTTCGACAAGAAGTACCCGGGCTGCGTCGAGGTCTTCCTCGAGCAGAACTACCGGAGCAACGGCAACATCCTCGAGGCTGCCAACGCGGTCATCGGCAAGAACCCGGGGCGCAAGCCGAAGAAGCTGTGGACCGCGGGAGGGCCGGGGCCGAACATCCGCCTCGTCTGCGCGCCCGACGACGCGGCCGAGGCGAAGCACGTCGCCGACGAGATCATCCGCCTCGCGTACGAGGAGAAGATCCCGCCGCGCGAGATCGCCATCCTCTACCGGACCAACGCGCAGGCGCGGCCCTTCGAGGAGGCGCTGCGGCTCGCCGGCGTCCGGTACCGCGTGGTGGGCGGGACTTCGCTCTTCGATCGCAAGGAGGTCCGCGACCTGATCGCGTACCTGCGCGCGGCGCTCAATCCGCGCGACGAGGTGGCGCTGCTCCGCATCGTCAACGTCCCGGCACGCGGCATCGGCGACGCCACGGTGGCGCGGGCGCAGGAGCTGGCGCGGGCCCGCAAGGCCACCGTCTGGGACGTTTTCTGCAGCGCGCCGCCGGAGCTGGGGCATGCGGCGGAGCGCATCGCCGAGTTCGTGGCGGTGCTGCGCAGCTACGGCGAGAAGCTGTCGCAGCGCGGGTTCTCCGAGGCGGCGCGGGCGCTGGTCGAAGAGGTCGGGCTCTTCGAGGAAGCGCGGCGCGGCGCGCAGAGCCTCGCGGCCCAGGCGCGGCGCATCGAAGCCCTCGAGAGCCTGCTGCGCCAGTTGATCGACTACGAAAAGCGCGAGGAACAGAAGCTCGCCGAAAAGCTCGCGGCCGGGCCTCAGGCCGACCTCGCCGCCGACCCGGCCGACGACGACGACGACGGCTTCGCCTCCGGCCTCCCCGGCTACCTGATGCGGCTCGCGCTCGACTCCAAGGACGCCGACGGCGACGGCGGCGACGTCGTCACCCTCATGACCCTGCACGGCGCCAAGGGTCTCGAGTGGCGCTGCGTCTTCCTCGCCGGGCTCGAGGAGGGGCTGCTCCCCCACTCGGGCCGCGGCTTCGACGACGCGTCGGGCGAGCCACAGGCGGACGGCGCCATTAACCTCGAAGAAGAGCGGCGCCTCTGCTACGTGGGCCTCACCCGCGCCCGCGAGCGGCTCATCCTCACCCGCGCCACCGAGCGGGTGAAGCGCGGCAAGCCGTTGCCGCGCACGCCCTCGCGCTTCCTCGAGGACATTCCGGCCGGGCTGCTCGACGTCATCGACCTGGCCGGTCCGCAGGCCGAGAGCGCGAAGGAAGTGCAGCAGGTGAAGGCCAAGAGCTTCTTCGCCGCCATGGGCGCGCTCCTCGACGACCCGGGCGACCCACAGCCGTGAGCCTGCGGCTGCGTTAGTCTTTACGCATGGCGAACGAGGCGATGATCGGTGTCTGGAACGACGCGAACGCGAAGCGCTGGCTCATGTTCCGCGGCGCGCTGACCGCCATGGTCGCACCCTTCGGCGAGGCGGCGCTGAACCGGCTCGCACCGCGCAAGGGAGAGCGGGCGCTCGACGTCGGCTGCGGCTGCGGCGAGACCACCGCGGCGCTGGCGCAGCGCACCGGCGATGCGCTAGGGGTCGACGTGTCGCAACCCTTCATCGACGTCGCCCGCAGCGAGGCCGTGGCCGGCGCGCGCTATCTGGTCGCCGACGCGCAGACGCACCGCTTCGCAGAGGAGTTCGACCTTCTCTTTTCGCGCTTCGGCATCATGTTCTTTGACGATCCCAGCACCGCCTTCGGGAACCTGTACGCGGCCCTGCGCCCCGGCGGCCGGTTCTGCGCCTCGGTCTGGGGGCCCTTCGACGAGAACACCTGGGCGAGCGTGCCGCTGCAGCTCGTCCGCCGGCACCTTCCTGGACCGGTTCGCCCCGCAGCGGGTCCGGGGCCTTTCGGGCTCTCCGATATCGCCGGCCTCGAGAAGCTCCTCGTCGGCGTGGGCTTCGCCCGCGTGTCGATCACGCCGCTGCCCCTCGCGCGCCGCACCGAGCCGTCCTTGCTCTTGCACTCGGGGCCGGCCGCGAACGTCCTGCGGGAAGCTGGCGAGGATGGCGAACGCCTGAGACCTGCGCTCGAAAGAGAAGTTGCCGCGGCGCTCACGGACGGCGTCCGCAGCCTGGGACTCATCGTCTCCGCCGTCAGGCCGTGACCACCTCGAGCAGGTCATCCACCGCCGCCGCCAGCTTTTTGTCGGCGGTGAAGAGCGGCAGCACTTCGCGCAGCGCCAGCGCGACATAGAAGGCGTCGTAGGCGGAGATCCCCCGCCGCAGGGCCAGGTCGAAGCCGGCCACCGCCAGGTCCTGGTGCCGGTGCAGTTCGATGGGCAAAGCGCGCAGGTTCTCGAAGATGGTGACGGTCTCCTCCACCGTACGTGAGCGCCGGCGGATGTGCTTCCAGAGGACGTTGGCGGTCTCGACGACGAACAGCTCCGGCGCGTGCATCTCCATCTGCCCGGCGTGGTAGCGCGCGTCGAACTCGGCGACGGCCCTCTCGCTGCGCTCGCGGCTGAGCCACAGCATCGCGAAGCTCGCGTCGATGACCACCCTCACTTGCCGCGGTCCTCGCGCCCTTCCCGGACCATCTCCACGATCTCCTCGGCGGTCATGCCCCGATCCTCGGCGGCGATCTTCTCGCGGAAGCGGCGGATCGATTCGGCGACTTCCTTCGGCGAGCGCCGCGCCGGCAAGGCCTGCTGCAGGAGCACGCGGACCTCGGCGGCGAGCGAGCGGCCGTTGGCCCGGGCGCGATCCTTGAGCGCCTCGTAGACGTCGTCGGGAAAGTCCTTCACGAAGAGGGTGGCCATGGCTAGCGCAGTCTAGCAGACTGCTAGCCTCGCGCTAGCCTTCTCCTCTGGAGGATTTCCGGAGAGACCCTTGTTGACAGCCCGGCGGGGATGGCGTAGATCCCGCCACCCTTTTTCGGAGCTCTCTCGATGAAGACGGTGATGGGCAGCAAGTTGACCGTCCAGCGCAACTGGGTGGTCATCGACGTGAAGGACAAGGTGCTGGGCCGGGTCGCGACGCAGATCGCGAGCGTCCTGCGCGGCAAGCACAAGCCGATCTTCACCCCGCACGACGACTGCGGCGACTTCGTCGTCGTCATCAACGCGGACAAGGTCAAGCTCTCCGGCAACAAGTGGAAGGACAAGAAGTACATCCACCACACCATGTTCCCGGGCGGTTTGGTGACTTACAGCGCCGAGCAGGCCGTGGCCCGCAAGCCCACCCGCCTCATCGACGATGCCGTGCGGCGCATGCTGCCGCGCACCGCGCTGGGCCGCGCCCTGATGAAGAAGCTCAAGATCTATCCCGGCGACAAGCACCCCCACGCCGCCCAGCAGCCGACCGCGCTCGACGCGGTCAACGCCTAGGACAACGACCATGGCCTCCAAGGAACTCCTCGTCTCCGCAGTCGGCCGCCGCAAGGTCGCCATCGCCCGCGTGCGCATGAAGCCCGGCACCGGCGCCTTCGTCGTCAACGATCGCACCCTCGACGAATACTTCGGGCGCGAGACCAGCAAGATGATCCTCAAGCAGCCGCTCGAGCTGGTCGAACAGCTGGGCAAGGTCGACATCTCCGTCAACGTCTGCGGCGGCGGCCTCTCCGGCCAGGCCGGCGCCATCCGGCACGGCATCAGCCGCTGCCTGCTCAAGCTCAACCCGGACGTCCGTCCGGCGCTGAAGAAGGCGGGCTTCCTCACCCGCGATTCCCGCTCGGTGGAGCGCAAGAAGTACGGCCAGCCCGGCGCGCGCAAGCGGTTCCAGTTCAGCAAGCGCTAGAGCTTCAGGCCTCGGGCCAACAGACCTGCTAGAACGCGCCCGTGATCAAGAAGCCTCTCGTCGACGTCCTCGTCATCCTCGGCATCGGCGTCAACGTCGCCTTGCTCGCCATCAACCTCGCGCCCGACCGGCCGCACCTGAAACGGCTGCGCACGGTGAAGGTCCTGCTGCGGGCCAGCCAGCCGCGCATCGACTGGATGCTGCAGAACGAATTCTCCGAGTACGGCCAGCAGCACGACCTCAAGTTCGAGTTCGTCAGCGTGGCCAACTTCGAGGAGGTCCACCAGGTCCTGCTCAAGGAGAAGGACCATCCCTCGGGCCTGTTGCTGGCCGACATCGACGACGAGCACGCCGACGAGCTGAAGACCACCGGCGTGGTGCGGCCCATCGCCGACGGCGCCGCGCCCGGCGAGCTGCAGGACGCGCTCTCCGAGTACATCCACGAGGCGGGCGAGCGCGGCCGCATCGACAAGGTGCAGTGGTACCTGCCCAAGCGGGCGCTGGTGGACGTGGCGGTCTTCCTCCGGCCCGCGGTCGAGGACGCCTACCTGCACTGGCAGGAGGATCGCCCGCAGATCGAGGCCGCGCTCAAGGAAGCCAACGGCCAGGGGCTGCCCGCGCATTACCAGCTGGAGAAGTCGCCCGACGAGTGGGACAGCTACGACCTCTTCGTCGCCGGCTGGCACTGGGCGCACCATCCGGCCGCGTGGGCGGAGGCGGCGGTGGTGCTGGGCAACCATCCGCTCCCGCCGGTCACCGCGCCGCGGCTGGGCTATCCCTGCGGCAGCAACGAGGACGCCAGCGACCAGTTCCTCGGCGACCTCTACCGTCACGGCGCCACCGACAATGACTTCATGAAGACCGACGCCCCGGCGCTGCTCGACGCCCTGCACTGGCGCGTCCTCTTCCGCAGGCACGGCCTCGTGCCCGAGCAGTGCGGCGGCAAGGGGCTCGACACCCACGCGGTCAACTCGCTCCTGCACGAGCGCAAGCTGGCCTGGGCGCCGATCGATCAGGAGGATTCGCTCTGGCTGCACGGCGGCGCCCGCCGCGACGCGCCTGCGGGCATGCGCGGCGCGGGAGATCTGGCCTGGGCCACGCTGCCGAGCGGCGTCTCCGTCGAGCTGAATGCGCAGGGCGAGCCGGCCCGCGAGGGGCGCAGCTTCGCCTTCGAGGAGGTGCACCTCTGGGCGGTGCCGGTGCATTCGCCCGACCCGCAGCTGGCCTTCGACCTGGCGCGCTTCCTCGACCAGCGCGGCCTGCAGCAGCGCGAGACCGAGGCGCAGGGCATGCTGCCCGTCCGCAACGACCTGCGGCAGGATTACCCCATCCTCTTCCGGCTCGACTGGATGCAGCGCATGCTCGACGCCAGCTTCCGGCAGATCGACCGCGGCTCCGGCGACGTGCCCGGCGACTGGACCGAGAAGGAGTACGACGAGCAGTTCGCCAAGCTGCGCGAGGCGGTGGTGCAGCAGCGCCCGCGCGACGCCAAGGTCTCGGTCGCGGCCCTGCGCGCGGCCATCGCGGAGGCGGCCCATGGCCACTGAGCCGGATCCGCAGAAGCCGACGGAAGAGACGCTGCTGCTCCGCGAGGAGGTGGCGCAGCAGAAGGCGCAGGCGATGGCGCTGGCCGAGCGCGAGGCCTTCACCGACGCGCTCAAGAACCGCGTCTCGGTGGCCGCCATCATCTTGACGACCGCGCTCAGCTTCATCGGCAACGTCAAGGGCGACCGGGGCGAGACCGCCTCCGGCTTCAAGTCGGCCGCCTCCGAGGCGCGGCGGCAGGGCGCGGAGCTGTGGGCCTACTACCAGACCAAGCTCACCGAGCGGACCTCGCTGGAGCTGGCCCGCGACCGCATCCGCCTCGACCTCCAGAAGCGCGGCCTCGCCCGCACCGATCCCGCCGCGAAGGCCGACGCCTTCCGCCTCACCGGCTACGAGGAGCGCATCCGCGACTTCGACGCCGAGACGCAGCGGGTCTTCTACCGGGTGCAGGAGTTGGAGCGGCAGGAGGACGTCTCGCAGCGGGCGGCGCAGGAGCCGGGGCGCGCCGTCTTCTGGTACGAGCTGGGCGCGAAGCTGATCACGCTCGCGCTCATCCTCCTCTCGGTGACCATCCTCTCCAGCAAGCGATACCTGCTCTGGGCCGGCGTCCTGCTCGGCAGCATCGGCCTCGCGGTGGCGCTCAACGGCTACTTCCTTTTCCTCTAGGGATCATCTTGGGAGGCCCGCGGGTCGCGTGATACCCTCGCCGGATGGAGCTCAACGAAATCCTGCAGGTCGCGTTGAGAGGCGGAGCCTCGGACATCCACCTCAAGGCGGGCCTCCCGCCCATGTTCCGCGTCGACGGCTCGCTGGTGCCGCTCAAGGACGCCCGCCGCCTTCCGCCCGAGGAGATCTCGCGGATGGCCTTCGGGATCATGAACGACTACCAAAAAGAAAAATTCAAAGCCCAAAATGAGCTCGATCTTGCTTATGGCGTGCCGGGCCTGGGCCGCTTCCGCGTGAATGTTTTCCAGCAGCGCGGCACCATCGGCGTGGTGCTGCGGGTCATCCCCTTCAAGATCATGAGCATCGATCAGCTGCTCCTGCCCAAGATCCTCGAGAAGATCGCCGGCGAGCAGCGCGGCCTCATCCTCGTCACCGGCACCACCGGCTCGGGCAAGTCCACCACGCTCGCGGCCATGGTGGACCACATCAACTCGAACGAGACCTGCCACATCATGACAATCGAGGATCCGATCGAGTTCCTCATCCGCGACAAGCGGTCGATCGTGAACCAGCGCGAGGTCGGGGTGGACACCCTCAGCTTCGCGCAGGCCCTCAAGTCGGCGCTGCGGCAGGATCCCGACGTCATCCTGGTCGGCGAAATGCGCGACCACGAGACCATCGAGACGGCGCTCACCGCCTCCGAGACCGGCCACCTGGTGCTCTCGACGCTGCACACGCTCGACGCCACCGAGACCATCGCCCGCATCGTCTCCACCTTCCCGCCGCACCAGCAGAAGCAGATCCGGCTGCAGCTGGGATCGGTGCTGCGCGGCGTGGTCTCGCAGCGCCTGGTGCCCCGGGCCGACGGCAAGGGGCGCGTGGCGGCGGTGGAGGTCCTGGTGGTCAACTCGCGCGTCCGCGAGATGATCGAGGACAAGGAGCGCACCAAGGAGATCAGCCAGGCCATCTCGCAGAGCTTCACCACCTACGGGATGCAGACCTTCGACCAGTCGCTGATGGTGCTCTTCAAGCAGAACGTCATCACCTACGAAGAGGCGCTGCGGCAGTGCTCGAACCCCGACGACTTCGCCCTGCGCGTCTCGGGCATCAGCGCCACCAGCGACTCCTCCTGGGACAGCTTCGAAGGCGGCAAGGACGAGATTCAGCAGCCCGGCGGAGGCCAGCAGGCGAAGCCCGCCGCGCAGCGTCCGGCGGCTCCGGCGCCGCGGACCACTCCGGCCGGCGGCACCAAGCCGGTGGCGAGCGTGGCGCTGGGCAAGCTGAAGCAGCCCTCCAGCCCGGCGCCAGCCAAGGCGGAGACGCCGGCCTCCGACGACGACTTCCAGATCGAGCGCTTCTGATCGCGCCGTGACCGCGGTCGAGAAAGCCCTCAAGCTCCTCGCCCTGCGCTCGCGCACCGCGCTGGAGATGGATCGCGCCCTCGCCCGCGCCAAAGTTTCCGCAGACGACCGCAAGCTGGCGCTGGCGCGGCTTCGCGAGCTGGGTTACATGGACGACCGCGAGCTGGCCCGGAGCCGGGCACGCACGCTCATCGAGCGGGGAGAAGGTCCCCGCCTGGCTTTGCGCAGGCTCGAGTCGCAGGGCATCGCGCCCGAGGACGCGCAGGCCGCGGTGGCCGAGGCGAAGGGCGAGGCGACCGATGAGGCGCTGGCCCGCGCGGCGCTGCGGCGAAGGCTGCGTGGCAGGACGCCAAGGGACGCTGCCGAGCAGCGGCGGCTCTTGCGGTTGTTGATCGCGAAGGGACATCGGCCGGCAGCAGCGGCCAAGGCTCTGGAGATGGAGTGGGATGGCGATGAAGATACCTAGTCTACTTTTGAGCGCCGCCCTCTTCTCCGCCTGCGCCACCGGCAAGGAGAACCCCGACCTCACGAAGCCCATCACCGGCGCCGCCGCCTCCGACGCCGCCAAGGCCTACGAGAAGGGCATGTCGGAGAAGAAGGACAAGAACTACCTCGAAGCCACGCGCTACTTCGAGTCGGTGCGCAACAACTTCCCCTACTCGCAGTTCGCCGCCCTCGCCGATCTGGCGGTGGCCGACATGGCCTTCGAGCGCGACGACTTCGCCTCGGCGGCGTCGGCCTACCAGGACTTCGTCAAGAGCCACCCCTCGCATCCCAAGGCGGACTACGCCGCCTTCCGGGTCGGGCTCTCCAACTTCGAGGACAAGGCTTCCGACTGGTTCATCCTCCCGCCCAGCTTCGAGAAGGACCAGGGCCCGGTGAAGCAGGCGGTGGACGCGTTCCAGCGCTTCATCACCGCCTACCCCAAGAGCGAGTACGTCACCCGCGCCCGCGATCTCGCCAACGGCTGCCGCGAGCGGCTGGCGGCGCACGACCGCTACGTGGCGGGCTTCTACTGGAAGCGCAAGGCCTGGAAGGGCGCGGCGGGCCGGCTGGTCTCGCTGGCCGACAACTACGGCGACCTCGAGGACGGCCGGCTGCGCAGCGACTCGCTCTGGCGCGCCGCCGTCGCCTACCAGATGGCCAACGATCCGCAGTCCCAGCGCGACGTGCTGCAGCGCCTGGTGCAGGAGACGCCCGCCTCCGATCCGCACCACCAGTACGCCGAGGCGGAGCTCAAGTCGCTGCCCGCGCCGCAGAAGTGATACGCTCTTCCTCCAGGTGAGGGAGAGCATGGACGACCACGTGAGGGAGCTGGTCGCCCTCGGCAAAGAGCACTTCCAGCGGGGCGACTACACCCTGGCCGCCGGCCACCTCGAGAAGGTGGTGGCCAAGGGCAAGGCCTTCGCCGACGTCCACCACATGCTGGGCGTCATCTACCACCACCTCGGCGAGTTCGAGTCGGCGCAGGCCGCCTTCCAGAGGGCGCTGGAGATCAACCCCGGCTACGTCGAGGCGGCGCTCAACCTCGCCATCGTCTGCAACGACCTGGGCCAGTACGAGCGCGCCCAGCAAGTCTACGGCGACGCGGTGGCGCGGGCCCGCAGCCGGCAGCCCCGCGATCCCAACGGCGACGAACCCATCGACAACTTCAGCAAGGGCAAGATCGCCAACCTCCACGCCGCGGTGGGCGACGGCTACCTCTCGGTGCGCCGCCCCAACGACGCCGCCGCCGAGTTCCGCCGCGCGCTGGCGCTCTGCCCGACCTTCATCGACCTGCGGCTCAAGCTGGCCGGGGCGCTGCGCGAGTCGGGCGACGCCGATGGCGCGCTGGCCGAGTTCCGCCTCGCCGTCCAGCACGCGCCGGCTTATGTTCCCGCCCGGGTGGCTCTGGGCACGGCCCTCTACGCCAGCGCGAAGCTGGACGAGGCGGTCGCGCAATGGGAAGAAGTCCTGCGCATGGAGCCGTCGCACCGCACCGCCGGCATGTACCTGAAGCTCGCCCGGGGCCGCCGATGACCGACCGCGCCTTCGCGCTGCGCTTCATCAGCGGCAAGTACCAGGGCGGCGAGTATCCGCTGGGCGAGAACGGCGAGCTGGTCATCGGCCGCTCCAGCGACCTCGACATGGTGCTCATCGAGGACATGGTCTCGCGCAAGCACGCCAAGATCTCGCTGGCGCCGGGCGCCATCACCATCGCCGACCTGGGATCGACCAACGGCACCTTCGTCAACGGCGAGAAGGTGAAGCGGGCGCGGCTGAAAGAGGGCGACCGCATCCTCATCGGCACCAGCATCCTCAAGCTGGTGAGCATGACGCGGGCGGCGGGCGCGCCGGTTCTCGACCCCAAGGCGGCGCAGCAAAATCTGGAAAAGACGGCGGCGGCGCAGGAGAAGAAGAGCGGCGGGCGCACCGCGGTGCAGGGGCGCCTCGAGGAGGTGCCGCTGGTCGATCTGCTGCAGCTCCTGAGCACCTCCAAGAAGACGGGCGCCATCGTCATCAAGGGCTACCGCAGCGGGCGGGTGCACCTGCGCGCCGGAAAGGTCGTCAGTGCCGTCATCGACGCCGACCCGACGCTGCTCCCCAAGAAGGCGCTCTTCCGCATGGTGGGCTGGGCGCAGGGCGGCTTCGAGTTCGTGCCCCACGAGGGCGAGATGGCGGCCATGCCCAGCGAGATCGCCGAGGGCACCGAACAGCTGGTGATGGAGGCGATGCACCACTCCGACGAGCTGACCCGGGGCAAGCTGCCGCTGCCCACCGCCGCCATCGGCATCGCCATGCCGCTGGTGCCCAAGCTGCGCGACCTGCCGCCCGACGAGGTGGACCTGGTGCAGCTGGTGCACAACTACGGGGTGGTGCAGGCGGTGCTCGACCGCGCCTCCGGGTCGGACCTGGAAGTCTCACAGAAGCTGTTCGCGCTGATCCAGCGCGGCTACCTGCGGCAGTTCTAGAACTTCACCGACAGCCGCAGGGGCGTCTCGGCGCCGCGGACGAAGTTCTTGTCGGCGAGGCCGGAGCTGGCGTCGCTGATGCGGCAGCCGTCGCACTCGACCGTCACCGGGACGTGGCCGCCCAGGTTCTCGTCGTTCAGCCCAACCTCCCGGCCCCTGTCCAGGAGGTGATCGAAAAAAAAATTTTTTTTATTTTTTGGGGGCCACCCCGCCACCAGCTCCACCCGGACGGCGAGCAAGGCGGTAGAGGAAGCGGGGGCGTCCACGTTCTCCGGCCGCACCGAGGCGCGGCGCGTGGCCACGGGCGCGCCATCCACGCGCAGCTCGGTCCGCAAGGTGGCGGTGCGCGCCAGGTGCTCGGTCAGCGCCTGCTGCTCGCCGGGGTCGAGCGCGCCGCTGCGGTCGCGGTCGAACGCCTGCCGCAGCGCCCGCGCGGGCTCGCCCGCCGCCACCTCGTAGTCTACCAAGAGACTCAGGCCCGCCGCCTCCAGCCGCAAACGCTCGCGCCGCGGGTGCGGAACATCGTGCGCCAGTGCCGCGCCTGCCAGCAGCGCGACTGCCGCCGCCCGCTTCAGAAAGCGACGCTGCCGGTGACGACCGCGTCCGGGTTGGCGCCTCCCGAGGGCAAGTCGATGGCGCCCGGATCGTAGACCCGCTGCGGCGCGGCGCTGAGGCCGCAGCCGTCGGGGGCGGCGCTGATGGTGACGGTGTTGTTGTAGTCGGTGTTCTGCGTCCAGGTGGAGCGCTGCCCCGGCGCGCTGATGGCCCCGGTGTCGGGGTTGAAGCCGACGCCCGGATGGGTCTGGTCCATGATCTGGGTGTCGGTGCCAAACGTCAGCGTGCCGCCGCTGGCGCAGTTGCCGGCGGTCCAGAGGATGCCGTCGCTCGCGGAGGGCCCGTCGGCGGCCAGCTGGTTCAGGTTGCGGTCGAAGAGCCGCAGCGCGAGCGTGCCCGAAGTCGCGCCCGTCTTGGTGAAGTTCATGAAGACGTCGTGCGTGGTCCCCGAGCCGGTGGCGCTCACCGAAGCCTCGCCGCTCCAGACCATCCGGAACGTCTTCCAGACCATGTGCTCCCGCAGGCTGCCGTCGGGCCCGTCGTACTTGCCGTTGCCGTTGTAGTCGATGAAGGGCTCGCCGGGATCGCGGACGCCGTTGTCGTTCAGGTCCACGAACGGCTCGCCCAGGTTGTCGAAGCCCTTCACTCCCGGCACCGCGGCGACCAGCGTGGCGATGCCGTCGCGCGGATTGTGGGTGCCGGTCGCGTCGGTGTAGCAGGGCTCGCCGGTGGCGCAGCCGGCGCCGAACGGGTTGGCGTTGCAGCCCGACGGGCAGACATCGAGCTCCTTGCCGTTGCCGTCGAAGGGCGAGACGTCCCTGGGCGGCGGGTCGTCGGGCCGCACCGTGTAGACGAACTCCTGGACGGAGGCGTTGTCCCTCGCCCAGGTGAGGGTGCCCGCCTCGCTCAGCGTCTGCACCGAGGCGTTGGCGATGGGGTGATTGGACGCGTCCACCGCGGTGGCGCGGCAGAGGACGTGGAGGTCGTGGAGGCGCCCGTGCACCAGGCCGCCGATGTTCTGGTGCTGGCAGACGAAGGAGAGCGACGAGGCCGCCCCGCCCGCCGGGACCAGCGGGACGGACACGCTGGCGCTGGGCTCCTTGCCCTGCAGCGAGACGCTGGCGGTGATCTGCATGGTGCCCCACCCCTGCCGCGGCGCGCTCATGGTGGCGATGGCCTTGCCGGTGCCGTCGCTCTGCACGTCGATCAGATCGCCCGTGCCGGTGGCGCCGTCCCAGCTGCCCAGCGTGGTCTTGAAGTGCACGGTAGCGCCGGAGCTGGCACCTCCGCCTTCGGTGGGGCTGGCGGTCACGGTCAGCGTGGTCTTGCCGTCGCCCACCAGTGGATCCGGCGTCGCCACCAAGGTGATGGCGGGCGTGGTAGAGCAGGCTCCGCAGAGGAGCGCGGCAGTGGTCAGTCGGGCGAGATCGATTCGGAGGAGGCGCATTTTGAACGGCAACGCTAACCCAACAGCGGAGGTCGCCGAATCGGTCGGACATCCGAGGGCGCCGCGGCTCACCCTGCTCAGCCACGGCTCAGGTTGAGCCTGCAAGCTCCGCCCCGCGGAGCTCGCGCAGGTCTTGCGCGAACTGCCCATCCTGCCCCGCCCCCGGTCGCTGATGGTCGGCACCGAGACCCGCGACGACGCCGCCGTCTGGAAGCTCGACGCCCGGCGCGGCCTGGTCGCCACCCTGGACTTCTTCGCTCCCGTCGTGGACGACCCGCGCGACTTCGGCGCCATCGCCGCCGCCAACGCGCTCTCCGACGTCTACGCCATGGGCGGCAAGCCGCTCTACGCGCTCAACATCGTCGGCTGGCCGCGCGCGCACCTCGAGTGGCTGGGCGAAGTCCTCGCCGGCGGCGCCCTCAAGGCGCAGGAGGCGGGCTGCCCCATCGTCGGCGGCCACAGCATCGACGACCTCGAGCCCAAGTACGGCCTCGCCGTCACCGGCCTCGTCGATCCGCGCCGCGTCCTGCGCAACGGGCGCGCCCGGCCCGGCGACGTGCTCCTGCTGGGAAAAGCGCTCGGCACCGGCATCGCGGTCTCCGCCATCAAGAAGGGCGTCGCCTCGACGGAGCTGCTCAAGGCCGCCACCGTGCAGATGAAGGAGCTCAACCGCGCTGCCGGAGAAGTCTACGCCCGCTACTGGAAGGCGGTGCACGCGCTCACCGACGTCACCGGCTTCGGCCTCTTGGGGCACCTCGACTCGGCGATGCGCGGCTCGAAGACGCGGGCGCTCCTCGACGCCTCTGCGCTGCGGGTGCTGCCGCAAGTCCGCGCGCTGGCCGCGGACGAGGTGGTGCCCGCAGGCACCCGCTCGAACCTGGAGTTCGTCTCGGAGCGGGCCACTTTTCCGGAGGGCATGTCGCTCGCCGACCGCCTGCTCCTCGCCGACGCGCAGACCAACGGCGGCATGCTGGCTGCCGTCGCCGCCAAAGACGCGCCGAAGATCCTCCGCGCGCTGGCCAGCGCTGGCGCTCCAGCAGTCGTCATCGGCGAGGTGGTCCGCTCCCGGCAGCCGGGTGTGGATGTGCGCGGTGAAATTTCCTCCCCCGCCGGGCGTTGAGGAAGCATGCGCACCTTCTTCGCCGTCGCCCTCGTCTCCCTGGTGGGCTGGATCGCCATCAAGATCGTCTTCGGCGTCGCCGGGGGAATCGTCGGCCTCCTGCTCTCGCTGGCCTGGCTCGCCCTCAAGATCCTGCTGGTGGTGGGCATCGTCTATTGGGTGCTCTCGGTCTTCAGCCCCGAGACCGCCCGCAAGATGCGGGAAGCGGTCAAAGGCGAATCGCTCTGAGACGTTTTAGCCTTACCTGCTCCTCTGCTAAACTGACCTCCGTGCGCTTCCTCGCCTTCGCAGCGTGCGCTTGCCTGCTCGCCCTGCCCGCTGGCGCGGAGCAAGCGGCGTTGGTGCGCGCGGAGCAAGCGGCCTTGGTGGTCGTGCTCGATCCCGGCCACGGCGGGAAGTTCCCCCACGACGGCGCTCACGGCCGCAGCGGGCTGGTGGAAAAGGACGTCTCGCTGGCCGTCGCGCAGAAGACCAAGGAGCTGCTCGAGGCGGCCGGCGCCACCGTGGTCCTCACCCGCGAGAGCGACGACGACGTCTCCCTCGCCGACCGCGCCCGCGTCGCCAACGACGCCGGCGCCGACCTCTTCCTCTCCATCCACTGCAACTCGATGGAGAGCCGCGAGGACCGCAAGGTCACCCGCGGCGTCGAGACCTATTTCCTCTCGCCCGACCCCACCGACGCCGAGGCGAAGCTGCTCGCCGAGCTGGAGAACGGCGGCCCCGACTCGGTGCCGCTGCCCAAAGCGGCCAGCCCGGTGGAGGGCATCCTCAACGACCTCGCGCTCGGGCAGGCGCGCAACGACTCGGCGGCGCTGGCGCGGCTGGTGCAGAACCACGTCATCCGCGGGACCTGGGCCACTTCGCGCGGCGTGCGGCAGGCGCCGTTCTTGGTGCTCTCCGGAACGCGGATGCCGTCGGTGCTGGTGGAGATCGGCTTCATCTCCCATCCGCAGGAAGGCCGGCTGCTCGGCAAGGAGAAGTACCAGCTGAAGGTAGCCACCGCGCTCGCCTCGGCGGTGCGCGACTTCGCCGACAAGGTGCTCTCGCGCCGGCTGGTGGCGCAGGCCCGCACGCAAGAGCCGGCGGCGCCCCTCGAAGCCAAGCCCGCCCCGCCGGCCGTCGTTGAAGCTCCCGCTGCTCCCGCTGCCGCGGTCGAGACGCCGCCGGTGCAGGCGGCCGGCATCGTTGCGTCTCCCGGCGGGACGCGGTAAGTCGCTTCCCCCCATGCCCCGAAAAGATCGCGGAAACGACCAGCTCCGCACCGTTGCGCTCGTCCCCAACTTCACCGAGCACGCCGAGGGCAGCGTGCTCTGCAGCTTCGGCCGCACCCGCGTCCTCTGCACCGCCAGCGCCGAGGAGCGCGTGCCCGGACACGTCAAGGGCTCGGGCCGCGGCTGGGTCACCGCCGAGTACGGCATGCTCCCGCGCGCGACCCACACCCGCAGCGACCGCGAGGCCGCCAAGGGAAAGCAGAGCGGGCGCACCCAGGAGATCCAGCGGCTCATCGGCAGGTCGTTGCGCGCCGCCATCGATCCGCAAGTGATGGGCGAGCGGCAGGTGCTCATCGACTGCGATGTCCTGCAGGCCGACGGCGGCACGCGCACGGCAGCCATCACCGGCGCCTACGTGGCGCTGGGCATCGCCCTCAAGCGGATGCAGCGCGAGAAGGCGCTGCGGGCGCCGGTGGCGGCGGTGAGCATCGGCATCATCGCCGGGCAGCCGTTGCTCGACCTCGACTACGAGGAGGACTTCGGCGCCGAGGTGGATCTCAACGTCGTCGGCAACGCCGCCGGCGAGCTGCTCGAGGTGCAGGGCACCGCCGAGAAGAAGCCCTTCACGCCCGCCCAGCTGGCCGCCATGATCGAGCTGGCGCAGAAGGGCCTGCGCGAGCTGCACCAGAAGCAGCTGGCCGCGCTGCAGGAAGCTTTCCGGAAGTGAGCGCGGGGTGATCCGGTGAAGCTGCTGGTCGCGACCTCCAACCCAGGCAAGCTGTCCGAGGTCCGCGAGATCCTCGCGCCGCTCGGCTTCGAGCTGCTCTCCCTCGAAGACGCCGCCCTGCCCTCCCCCGACGAGAACGGCGTCACCTTCCACGACAACGCCGCCGCCAAGGCCACCGAGTGCGCCGCGCAGAGCGGGCTGTGGACGCTGGGTGACGACAGCGGGCTGTGCGTCGACGCGCTGGGCGGCGGCCCCGGAGTCCGCAGCGCCCGCTACGCCAGCAGCGACGAGGCGCGCCGCGCGAAGCTGCTCGACGCGCTCAAAGCGGTGCCCGAGGCGCGGCGGGGCGCGCACTTCTTCTGCGCGGTGGCGCTGAGCGCGCCGGGCGGCCGCCAGATCTTCCGCGCCGAAGGCCGCGTCGACGGCAGCATCGCGCCCG
>JANXXR010000528.1 GCA_025350525.1 Deltaproteobacteria bacterium | reverse complement strand
CACGCGGATGCCCGCTTCCCGCAGCGCCCGCAGCGCCTCGACCGTCGAGCTCCGGATCGGATCGGCCACCGCGATCAGCCCGGCGAGCTTTCCGTTCACGGCAACGAACAGCGTCGTCTCGCCTCCCGCCCGCAAGGCTTCGGCGCGCTGCTTCGCTGCTTCGACCGGCACCTGCGCACCCTCGAAAAATCGCGGGCTGCCCACCAGGACATCGCTGCCGTCCACCTTGCCGCGGACGCCGCCGCCAGTTGTCGAGCTGAAGTCCGTGACCGGCGCCAGTTTCAGATTTCGCTCCGTCGCGCCTTCGACAATGGCGCGCGCCAATGGGTGTTCGCTCGCGCGCTCGAGGCTGGCGACCAGCCGGAGGAGGTCGTCGCTGGAAAATCCGGAGAACACGTCGATGGTGGCGAGGCGCGGCTTGCCTTCGGTCAGGGTGCCCGTCTTGTCGACGATGAGCGTATCCACCTTCTCCATGATTTCGAGCGCCTCGGCATTGCGCACCAGCACACCCGCCGCGGCGCCTCGCCCGGTGCCGACCATGATGCTCATCGGCGTGGCCAGACCCAGCGCGCAGGGGCAGGCGATGATCAGCACCGCCACGGCGTTGACCAGCGCGTGGGCGAAGCGAGGATCGGGGCCGACCACCAGCCAGACCACGAAAGTGACGATGGCAGCCGCGACCACCACGGGCACGAACCAGCCCGCGACCTTGTCGGCCAGCCGCTGGATGGGCGCCCGCGTCCGCTGCGCCTCACCGACCATCTTCACGATCTGCGCAAGCAGGGTCGCATCGCCGACCCGCTCGGCCCGCATGAGAAAGCTGCCGGTTGCATTGACGGTAGCGCCGGTGACCTTGCTGCCAGTCTCCTTCTCGACTGGCAACGGCTCGCCGGTGACCATCGACTCGTCCACGCTGCTCTTGCCTTCGGTTACGACGCCGTCGACGGGCACTTTTTCGCCAGGCCTGACCCGCAGCACGTCGCCAGCCAGCACCTGCGCCAGCGGTACGTCGCGCTCCTGTCCGTCGCTTCCGACCTGTCGGGCCAACTTCGGCGCCAGGCCCAGCAGCGCCTGCAGCGCCCCACGCGTCTTCGCACGGGCGCGCAGCTCGAGCACCTGGCCGAGCAGCACCAGCGAGACGATGAACGCAGCCGGCTCGAAATAGACGGGCACCGCGCCGTGCTGACGCATGGTCTCCGGGAGCAGCCCGGGCGCGATCGTCGCGACCACGCTGTAGACGTACGCGACGCCAGTCCCCATCGCGATCAGCGTGAACATGTTCAGGCTGCGGTTGACGACCGAGGCCCAGCCCCGCTGGAAGAAGGGCCATCCCGCCCAGAGCACGACCGGCGTCGCCAAGCCGAATTCGATCCAGGGCATTGAAACGTCCAGGGCGTGTTGTACCGGCATTCCCGGAATCAGGTCCGACATGCCGAGCAGGAAGACCGGCACCGTAAAGAGCAGGCTCACCCAGAATCTTCTGGCCATGTCGTCGAGCTCGGGATTCTGCTCCACGGCGGTCACGGTCCTCGGCTCGAGGGCCATTCCGCAGATCGGACAAGCTCCGGGACCGTCGCGCACGATCTCGGGGTGCATCGGGCAGGTCCATTCGCCGCGGGCGGCCGGCACAGAAAGGACTTCCGTGCGGGGTGCCAAATACTTTTGGGGGTCCGCCTGGAATTTCGCGAGACACCGGGCGCTGCAAAAGCCGTATGCGGAGCCAAGATGGACGAACTTGCCGCCCTTCGGGTGATCGAGGTCGATGGTCATTCCGCAGACGGGGTCGATGCCGGCGTTCGTCGGCAAAGCAGCTTCCGGGTGGTGCCCTTCCATTTACGACCTCTCGACCTGATCTAAGGGGGCGTCGCTGCGACCGCGTGTGCGCGGCGGGCAGCGGCCGCGATCGGGTTCCAGTGGTGTTCCTGCGCGCCCAACTCGCGCAGCGCCTTGGTCATCTCGCGCAGACAGTACTCCTCACATGGGTCCACGGCGCGAAGGGCGTCGACTCGATGCCGGAGCTCGAGCACCAGGCTCACGTCGTCGTGTTTCTCGCTCCCCGCCGTGTGCAGGGAACGATCGAAGATCTCGACTTCATAGTGTGCGAAGGCTGCGCCCGGAAGACGACCTTATGCAGCGCGATCAGCTTCTCGAGCTCCTCGCGCTGCGCCTGCTTCAAGCTTGCCAGCGTCACTGAAGTCCAGCCTGTCGTTGCACGTGAACCTCCTTCGGCCGAAGCGGTGCAAGTGCGTGGCCACGCCTGGAGC
Organism: Deltaproteobacteria bacterium; assembly: GCA_025350525.1. Classification (GTDB taxonomy): domain Bacteria; phylum Myxococcota; class Myxococcia; order Myxococcales; family 40CM-4-68-19; genus 40CM-4-68-19. The sequence continues at coordinate 2,803 of JANXXR010000528.1, read as the reverse complement.
CTCTAAAGGAGCTCTTGGCGAGGTGTTGGATCTGCGCGACGCGCAACGGTTGCACCAGGCGGCACGCACTTCGGGGGAGTCCCCAGTCTCACGCGCCGGGCGGCACTTTCGTTGCGACTCGGGCACGGAGTCTGCATAATCACGGGGTATGCGGGCTCGTCTGCACAAAAGCCTCATCGCCATCCTGCTGGCGCCGGCGCTCCTCGCCTCGGGGGCGGCGCAGGGTCTCTTGTTCATGCGCTGCGGCGAGACGGTGCGCATGTCGTGCTGCTGCCCCAAGAAGGCGCCTCCGTCCTCAGCCACGTTGGCGAAGGACGTTTCGCAGTGCTGCAAAACAGCCGCTGTTCCGGCGGCACCCGCGCAGAACACCGAGCGCAGCGTGGCCCCGGTGTCCGCGCCGACGCTAGTCGCTGCCGTCGGTCCGGCCCAAAGCGCGCTGCCTGCCGTCGAACGTATCCGGCAGGCGCCGAGTCTCGATCCACCGCCAGGACCGTCGCTACTCCTGGCCAACTGCGCACTCCTGATCTGAGAGCCCCCGCCGCGCGGCATCGCCGCTGAGGCAGTGGTTGGCGTTCGCGCGCGTCTGCGCTTGCGCCTTGGGCTACCCGAAATCAGGAGCACGTACTCATGATCCTCAGATCGTTCGTCGTCACGGCGTTTGCCGTGGCCATCGCCGGCAGTGCCCGCGCGCAGGTTCCGGCGCAGGACGCTGCCCTCACCAGGCTGCTCGCCGAGGCCGCCGCCGCCAGCCCCGAGGTCGCGCAGGCTCACGCCTCCGTCGAGGCCGAGCGCGCCCGCGTTTCGCAGGCGGGCGCTCTTCCCGACCCGAGCCTGTCCCTCGGCATCCAGAACGACGGCTTCCGGCGCATCAACATCGGAACGATGGACACCAGCTTCTTCAACATCGGGATCACCCAGCCGCTGTTCTGGCCGGGGAAGCGCGGGCTGCGCGAGCAGGTGGCGTCGCTCGAAGTACGCCGCGCCGATGCGCGACTGGGACGGGCGGAGCTGGATCTCGAAGGCCGAGTGCGCCGGGCGTATCTCGGCCTGCTCCTGGTGCGCGGCCAGGTCGAGCTGCTCACCGAGCAGGAAACGCTCTGGACGCAGGCGGAGCAGACCGCGCGCTCGCGGTACGAGGCGGGCCAGGTGCCGCAGTCGGATCTGCTGCGTGCGCAGCTGGAGCGCGCTCGTCTCCAGCAGCGCAAATGGGCGCAGGATTCCGAAGTGGCGGTCCGCCTCGCAGAGCTGAACCGGCTGCGGGCGCGCCCGCTCGAGGAGCCAGTCCCGACCCCGACGCGACTCGCTGACGTGCCGGATCCGGTGGTCCTGCCCGAGGTTGAGGCGGAGAAGGACGCCGAGGCGCGCAGCCCTGAAGTCCTCCTCTCTTCGCTCGGCATCGAGCAGTCAGGACGGCGGGTGGAACTGGCGCAGAAGGAAAAGCTCCCCGACTTCGCCGTCTCGGCCGCCATCATGCCCCGCGGAGGGCTCGAGCCGATGTGGTCGCTCGGCCTGACGGTAGGCTTGCCGATCTTTTCGGGGCGCAAGCAGAACCGCGCGGTCGACGAGAACCAGCAGCTGCGCATCGGCGAGCAGCAGGGTGGCGAGGCGCTGCTCCAGATCCTGCGGCTGCGCACCCGCGAGCGCGTCTCCACGCTGGCCGCGCTCAATCGCAGCAACCAGCACTACCGCAGCCAGATTCTCGTGCTCTCGGCGGCGGCGACGCGCAGCACGCTCACGCAGTACGAAGTAGGCCGCCTGCCCTTCGCGGCCGAGCTGGAGGCGCTCTCCGGCTACGTCGCCGACCGCACCAGCTACCTTGGATCGATCGCGGATGCGCAGCTCATCGCCATCGCGCAGCAGGAAGTGAGCCTCGACCCGGTGGCGTCGCTGAGCGCCGGCGGGGCGGGAGCGATGCCCGGCGTCAGTGCGACAGCAGCGAGCACCAGCGCTGCGGCAACAGCAACCCCGACCAGCAGCGCAGCGGCGACCAGCCCCTCGCGAGGCGGAATGTGAGCCCGACCATGTGGACGCGAAAAGCTCTGCCCTGGATGCTGATCGGCGTGACTCTCGGTGTTGCGGGCGCTGTCGTCGTCCCGCGGCTGCATCGACACGGCTCGGAAAGCACCGAGGCGAAAGGTCCGCTCTACCAGTGCCCGATGCACCCGAACTACACCTCGGATCGGCCGGGCGATTGCCCCATTTGCAGCATGAAGCTGGTGGCGATCGAGGAAGCGGACGCGGGCAAGCCCGAGCACAAGATCGTCCTCTACCGCTCGCCGATGAACCCCGCGGAGACCTCGCCCGTCGCGCGCAAGGACTCGATGGGCATGGACTTCGTGCCGGTCTATGCGGACGAGGCGCAAGGGGCGAGCGAAGTCTCCGGGCTGGCGGGCGTGAAGATCGACGCCCAGCGGCAGCAGCTCATCGGACTGCGCACCGCGGAAGTCACCCGGGGTCCGATCTCCGGCGACTGGCGCACGGTGGGCCGGGTCACCGTCGACGAAACGCGGGTGCGCAAGATCAACGTCAAGGTGGACGGATTCGTCGAGAAGCTCTTCGTCGACTACACCGGCAAGCTGGTTCACCGGGGCGACCCGCTCTTCTCGCTCTACAGCCCGGATCTCTTGTCGGCCGAGCAGGAGTACCTGCTCGCGCTGCGGACGCGAACGCAACTTTCAGCGAGCCCGGCGGGCGAGGACCTGGTCACCTCGGCGCGGCGTCGGCTGGAGCTGTGGGACATTCCCAAATCCGAGCTCGACGCGCTCGAGCGCACCCAGACGCCGCACCGGACCCTGACGCTGAC
>JANXXR010000515.1 GCA_025350525.1 Deltaproteobacteria bacterium | reverse complement strand
CGACCAGGTCGCCGAGAAAGGCGAACTCGTAATACTTGTCCAGCTTGCCCTGGAAGCCGAGGCGCGCGCGGCGGATGGTGAAGGTGTTCGACGGCACGCCGTCGCCCGTATAGACGCGAAAATCCGTCTGGACATATCCATAGGGCTGGAAGGTGAAGTTTCCGTCCGGCGTCGAGAGGTAGAAGTGCGAGCCGTCCCAGCCCGCGGGGTCCTTCTTGGGAGCGGGAGGCGGCGTGGGAGCGGGCGGAGTTCCCGGCGTCGAGTCGGGAACCGGGGTGGCGGCGGGCCTGGCCGGTTCGTCGGCGAAGGCGGAGAAGGAAATGAAGAACGACAGGAAGAGCAGCGAAAGCAGATCGCGGAGTTTAGACCATCGCATCTGTTCCCCTCACGGGTGTACCGGGATTGACTGCGTTGAAATTCAGGAAGCTGCGCGCGGGAAGCTTTCCGCCCAGGCGATTGCGCTCGCATTACTCGCTGTCGCGGAGGCGATCGTCAATTCCGACAGAAGTCCTCTCCCTCGCTCTTCCGGACGCAACGTGTCAGAGCGGCGCTGGGCCAGGTGCAAACGGACCCGCATCCGTCCTATGGTCGCCGCAGACCTGAACGAGGAGATTCCATGCTCAAGCTCGCAGCAGCACTGATCGCAGCCGGCGCCGTGGCCGCCTCAACTCCCGCCGCAACACCGGCCGCCTCAACTCCGCCCGCCGCAACACCAACTTCAACAGAGGAAGCGCTGGTGGCCGACGTCGCCACGGCGAAGTTCGTGGACGCGACCCTGCCGCAGGCGGCGAAGGGATCGCAGACCGCGCTCATCGGCGTCGATCCGGCGACGAAGGGGCCGACCGCGTATTCCAAGACTCCCGCCGGCACCGGCCTGCCCGCGCACTGGCACAGCCACGCCGAGTACACCGTGCTCGTCTCCGGCAAGGGGACCCTGCTCCTCGACGGCAAGCCGCACGAGGCCGCGGCCGGGAGCTATTTCGTCATCCCCGCCAAAATGCCGCACCAGTTCACTTGCAGCGCGGGCGCCGACTGCCTCTTGCTCACGCGGCGGGGCGGACCGGCCGACTACAACTGGGTCAAGCCCTGAGTCAGCGTCGCGATTGGGCGGCCGCCGTCAGCTTCGGTGCCGCCCGCGCCTCGTCGAGCGCGGCCAGGTCGGCGTCGGCCGCTTGCCAGAGCTTGGCCAGCGCCGCATATCGCTCCCGTGCGGCGCCCACCTCGCCCGCCGCCTTGGCCGCGCGGGCGGCGCCGAGCAGCGATCGCGCCAGCAGCGGATGGAGCGCGAGCGTTCGATCGTAGGCCGCGAGTGCCTCCCGCGGCCGGCCCGCCGCCAGGAGCGCGTCGCCGAGGAGCTGCTGCGAGGGAGGGAAGAAGGCCGGGCCGTTCACCAGGAGATCCGGCGCCTCGGTGACTTCTGGAAGGCGTCAACCGCCGCGGACCACGCCGCCGCGCCGGGAGCCTTGACGGCGCGCGCGCCCGCGGCCAGGGCCGGGACCAGCTTCTCTCCCCGCAGCTGCAGGGTCCGGTAGATACCGGCCGATCCCCACGCCGACATCGCGGCGAGCAGCGCCGGCACCGGCTGGTAAGCGCGGGCCACCCCGGCCTCGTCGCCCGCAACCATCGCCGCCTGCGCGCGAAGCTCCGCGAGAATCACGCCCGCCCACAATCCAAAAGGCGGGCGGGCCGCGCTGCCCCCTGGCGCATGCATGGCGCAACCCAGGCTGCCCTCCGGCTCTCCCTTCTCCAGCGGGAGCGGCTTCGCCAGCGGCGCGGCCAGCTCCTCGAGTTGGCTCCAGCGGCCGGTCGCGTTCAGGTAGCTGTCGAGCGTGCTCGCGTAGCCGAAGCGCGTCTGCGCGCCGTCGTCCTGCACCAGCATCTCGCGGAAGGCGCGGACCATCGCCTCGGCTTTGTGCACCTTGCCGAGGTTGAGGTACGCGTCGGCGAGCCAGGAGTACGAGTGCCAGCCGCGCTCGTCGGGGTTCTTTTTCAGCTCGCGCCAGTCCGCCTCGCCGGCGGCCCACGAGGCCTCGTTCGAGGCCGCCACCTCCGCGTACCGTCCCAGCTGGACGAAGATGTGCGCGGGCATGTGCAGCGCGTGAGACGCGGCCGGCGCGATCTGCGCGTACCGCCGCGCCGCCGGCAGCGCGAGGATGGCGTGGTCGGGCGAATCGCAGGCGTGGATGAGGTAGTGCGCCGCGCCGGGATGGTCGGGATTGCGCTGCAGCACGTCCATCGAGAGCGCCGCCGCCTCCATCAGCCGGTGCACCTTGGCGAGCCGGTCGCTGTTCGCGATCAGCGCCAGCGCGTACTCGAGCGCGACCTCGTCGTCGCCGGGAAAGTCCGCGTGCATCCGCGCGGCGGCGGAGAGCCACGCCTGACTTCGGGCGGCCGCGTCGCCTTCGCCCCACAGCGCGCGGGCCGCGCCCAGAAAGGCGCGCTCTTTCGGCGTCAGCTTCTCCTCTCCCGGGATCGCCTGCAGGGCGGCCCTGGCGGCGGGCAGGTTCTCCTCGCTCCACACCGGATGGCTGTACGCCATCGCGTCTCCCCAGCGCGCCATCGCGCAGGCGGGATCTTTCGCCGCCGCCTGGAAGAGCAGATGCGCCCGGTCGTACATGAAGGAGTGGAGCGCGAGCATGCCGGCGTCGAAGCCGCGCTGGCAGGCGGCGCCGCCGGTGACGGGGAAATGGATGGAACCCATCGAGCCGGAGTGGGGAGCGGCGAGGAGCGCGGCGAACGCGAGGAAGAACATGAGGGCCTCCGTCGCTGCCGAATACCCCTTTGCCGGGCGCCGGACAAGGACGTCCGGCTCTCAGGCGCGGCCCTTCCCAGGCTGGGTCGGCTTCGGCTCGTCCTTCCCCAATTCCGCCGCCCGCTGCGCGAGGACCTTCTGCGCCTCGTGCGAGGGCACCTCCTCGTAGCTGAGCAGCTCCATGGTGAAGTACCCGAGCCCCTTGGTCAGCGAGCGCAACTCGGGCGCATAGGTGCGCAGCTCCGCCTGCGGCGCCGCCGCGTGGATGAGCGTGCCCTTCGAGGTCGGCTCCATGCCGCTGATCTTGCCCCGCCGCGAGGTCAGGTCGGCGATGACCTCGCCCAGCATCTCGTCAGGCACCACCACCTCCAGCCGCATCATCGGCTCGAGCAGCACCGGCTTGGCGGCATTGAGCGCGTTCTTCAGCGCCATTGATCCGGCAATGCGAAAGGCCATATCCGAGCTATCGACGGTATGGAACGAACCGTCCACCAGCCGCGCCCGGAAATCCACCAAGGGGAAATGGCCCAGGGGGCCCATCTTGGCGGCGTCGCGGATTCCGTGCTCGACCGAGGGAATGAAGTTGCGCGGAATCGACCCGCCGACGATGGCGTCCTCGAATTCGATCCCGCTGCCGCGCGGCAATGGCTCTAATTCGATATGGCAATCGCCATATTGCCCGCGCCCGCCGCTCTGCCGCTTGTAGCGGCCTTGCGACTTGGCCGTCGCGGAGATGGTCTCGTGATAGGCCGGATGCGGCAATTCCAGGTGCACCTCGGCGTCGAACTTGCGCTTGAGCTTCTCGACCGCCACCTCGATGTGCACCTGCCCCATTCCCTTGAGCAGCGTCTCGTGGGTCTCCGGATCGCGCACCAACTCCAGCGACGGGTCCTCCTCGATGAGGCGGTGCAGCGCCACCGAGACCTTCTCTTCCTGATCGCGGTCGATCTTGAGCGCATAGGCGATGACCCGCTTCGGCTCCGGGATCAGCAAGAGCCGCAGCGCCGGCGCGTCGTCCTGGCAGAGCGTGTCGCCGACGTGGACGTCCTTCAGCTTCATCAGGCCGATGATCTCGCCAGCCGAGGCCTCGGGCACCTCGGTGGTATGGTTGCCGTCGATGCGGAAGACGTGCTGGACCGTCTCGCTGTGGCCCGTGCGCGGGTTCACCACCACGCTGCCGTGCTTCACCGAGCCGGAAAAGATGCGGCAGGCGGTGAGCCGCCCGATGAAGTGATCGATGGTGTTGCGGAAGGCGAGCATGATGAGCGGCGCGTCGCGCAGGGCCGGCCGCGTCAGCTCCGCGCCCTTCGCGTCCTTGCCCTTCACCTCGCGGCGCGAGAGCGGCGAGGGAAGGAAGCGCACGATGGCCGCCGCCACGTCGTCCACGCCGATGCCCGCCCGCGCCGCGCAGGCCAGGACCGGCAGGAAGCGCCGGCCCAGCACGGCGTGGGCGATGCCGTCGATCAGCTGCTCCTCAGACGGCTCCCTGCCGTCGAGGTAACCTTCCAGGAGCGCGTCGTCGGTCTCGGCCACCGCCTCGACCAGCCGCGTGCGCAGCCGCCGCGCCTCCGGCAGGAGCGACTCCGGAATCGCCTCCTCGGTGAAGCCGCCGAACTTGCCGCCGCCTTTCTCGGTGTAGACGTGCGCGCGCATGGCGATCAGATCGACCACCCCCGCGAACGACTCGCCCAGGCCGATGGGCAGCTGCAGCGCCACCGGCTTGGCCTTGAGGGTCTTCTCGATGTCGTCCAGTGCGCGCAGGAAGCTGGCCCGCTCCTTGTCGAGCTTGTTCACGCAGGCGAGAAGTGGCAGAGAACGCTCCGCCGCCATCTCCCAGTGCGCCTCGGTCTGGTGCTTGACGCCGGAGACGGCGCTGACGAGGAGGAGGCCGCCCTCGCAGACCGCCATCGAGCGGTCGGCGTCGGTGAGGAAGTCGGAGAAGCCCGGAGCGTCGAGCAGGTTGAGCAGCGCGCCCGCGTGCTCGGCCCAGGTGATGTGGGTGGCGACGGTGAAGTTGCGCTTGGTCTCTTCCGGATCGACGTCGAGGTGGCTGGTGGAGCCGTCCTTGGAGGCGCGCGACGGGGCGGCGTGGCGCAGGAGCGCTTCGGTGAGCGCGGTCTTGCCGGCGCCATCGTGGGCGATGATGGCGACATTGCGGATGCTCTTGGGATCGATCATGTCAGTGGCCTCCCCGGCCGGTGCGGACAGCCTAGACCACTGCAGGACACTTTGCAGAGGAGCAGCCATGCGCGTCGTCGTTCTCTGTTTCATAGCGGTCGGGCTCACCACCAGGGGCGCCCCGGCCCAGCCGTTTCCGGTGGACGGTGTCGAGCCGCCCGCCCAGTCATTCTCACTCCAGGACGACGGCGCCTCGCTCGAGGGAAATCCGGCGGGACTCGGGTTCGTCTCGGGCTTCGAGGTGGACCTGCTCCACAACGGCGTCCCCGCGGCGGCCGGAGTGAGCGGGCACAGCGAGGCCCTGCTGCTGGCGGCGGGGTTCGGTCCGCTGACTCTTGCCTTCGGCGAGGACTGGATGTCGCGAAACCTCGCCTTCGGCGGGACGCCCGTGCGCTACAGCTACCGGCGCAGCAGCTTCGCCGCTGGACTGCGCCTGGGCATGCTCGGGCTGGGCGCCGCCTTCCGCGACCGTACGGCGCCGTACGGATATTCCTCCTGGGACTTTGGGGCGCTGCTGCGGCCGGCGCGCTGGATCTCCGCGGGCGCGGCGGTGCTCAACGCCGATCGCGCCTCGGTCTCCGGCTACTCCCCCGACGGCGTGCCCCGCCAGTGGGTCCTCTCGCTGGGCCTGCGGCCCGGCAGCGACTCCCTCGAGGCGGCGGCCGACCTGCGCTGGCAACAGTGCAACAGCACCGCGCTCTGCGGGTTCGACCACCGCGACCTGCTCTTCACCGTCAGCTCGCGTCTCACCCAGGGCCTCCGGCTCCTCGGCCAGTTCCAGTTCCTCCGCGCCGGCAGGCCCGACGAAGCGAAGGCAGTCCTGGTCGGGATTCAGCTCGACCTGCCCCACCTGGGCGTCACCTATGCCCCGCGCTTCGAGGAGAACGCCGACGCCCAGAGCGAGTGGCGCCTGCGGCTCTCCTCCGAGCGCTGGCGGGCGCTGCGGCTGCCGGTCTCGCGGGCGGCGCTCATCGACCTGAGCAAGTCCCTGGGCCGCGAGAAGCCATCGCCCCTGGGCCTGTTCTTCGGGCAGACATCGCGCGATCCGCTGGCGCAGACCCTCGCCGCCCTGCACCGCCTCGCCGACGACAAGTCCATCAAGGCGGTGGTGCTGCAAACTTCCGGCCTCGCCATCGGCCTCGGGAAAGCGCAGGAACTCCAAGAAGGTATCCAGGAATTGCGGGCCAAAGGAAAGAAGGTGATTTTCTATCTGGAATCCGCGGAGGACCTCGAATATAGTCTCGCTGCTTCTGCCGACAGGATCTACGCGGCACCCCAGGCGGTCCTGCTGGTCAACGGCTTCTCCTCGACGGCGCTCTTCGCCGGCGCGGGCCTCGAAAAGCTCGGACTGAAGGCGGAGTTCTTCCGCGTCGGCGCTTACAAGAACGCGCCCGACACCTTCACCCGGAGCAGCATGTCCGGCGAGCAGTTCGAGGTGCAGAATTCGCTGCTGGACGACATCTACGGACGGTACGTCAAGGACGTGGCGAAGGCCCGGCACCTCGACGAAAGCAAGCTGAAGGTCCTCCTCGACAAGGGCATCCTCAAGACGAGCGAGGCGATGGAAGCAGGACTGCTGGACGGGCTCTTGTACCCCGACCAGCTCGAGGAGGAGGTAGGGAAGCTGCTGGGCGGAAAGGTCGCCCTGGAGAAGACCGCGGTCGAGGCGGAGCCGGTGCGCAGGACGCGCTGGGGTACGCCGAAGAAGATCGTGGTGGTGCGGGTCGAGGGAGACATCCTGCGCGGCGAAGGCTCGCGGGGCCCATTGGGAGCGGCGCAGATCGCGGGGTCAGACCCCATCGCCCGGCGCATCCGCCAGGCGGCCGACGACCCGGAGGTCGCGGCGATCGTGGTCCGCATCGACTCGCCGGGCGGCGACGGAAACGCATCCGACCTGATCTGGCGCGAGCTGGTTCGGGCGCGGAAGGAGAAGAAGAAGCCGGTGATCGCGAGCATGGGCGACGTGGCCGCCTCGGGCGGCTACTACGTGGCGGCGGGCGCAGACGAGATCTGGGCCGAGCCGTCCACTGTGACGGGATCGATCGGCGTTTTCGCCGGGCACTTCGACGCCGAGGAGCTGCTCGGCAAGCTCGGGCTGAACCTGACGACGGTGAAGCGGGGCAAGAGCGCCGACCTCTTCAGCCCCGGCCGCGACTTGAACGACACGGAGAGGAAGACACTGCAAGCCTGGGTCGATGGGTTCTACGAGATGTTCCTCAGCCGTGTCTCCGACTCGCGTGGGCTCTCCCGCGACGAAGTGGACGCGGTGGGGCGCGGGCGCGTCTGGACCGGCGCGCAGGCGCTGGAGCACAAGCTCGTCGATCACCTGGGCGGCCTCGACGACGCCCTCTGGGCCGCGAAGAAGTGGGCCGCCCTCGACGGCGAAGTGGAGATCGACGACGCCGTCGAGACCACCGTCGAGCTCGGGGACTTCGCCTCGGCAGGCATCCTCTCCGCGCTGCCCGCCGGCCTCGGCCCCCGCGCCCTCCGCGCGCTGCAGCTGTTGGGCGAGCCCGGCACCCTCCGCGCCGCGCTGCCCTACGACCTGGAGATCCGCTGAATGCCGCTGACGGTCCTCATCGTCGAGGATGAACAGAGCGCGGCCCGCCTGCTCTCGGGCATCGCCGCCGAGGTCGGGCTTTCGGCCCGCACCACCCGATCGGGCAAGGAAGCGCAGGAGCTGTGCGCGGCGGCGGCGGCGGCGGGCGCGCCCTTCTCCGCGGTGGTGCTCGACCTGGTGCTGGCCGAGCTGGACGGCTTCCAGTTCGCGCAGGCGGCGCGGGCGCAGCCGTGGGGCGCCACCCTTCCCATGGTGGTGGTGAGCGGTGTCTACAAGCAGCTGCCCGCCGAGTTCGCGGCGCGCGCGAAGCCCGCCGCCTTCTTTGCCAAGCCCTTCGAGCCGGCCGCCCTGCGCGAGGCGCTGGCGCGGCTCACCGGCGCGCAGGGGGCGGCGCCCGCGCTCGAGGGAGAGCTGCTGGGCAAGCCGGCGCCGGCGCTCTTCATCGAGCTGTTCCGCAGCAAGGCCACCGGCATGCTGACCATCACCCAGGATCAGTCGCGGCGCGCCATCACCTTCCAGCAGGGCATGGTGCGGTTCGCGCAGTCGAACCTCAAGTCCGAGACGGTGGGCGCGGCCCAGATCGCGGCCGGCCTCATCAAGCAGACCTCCTTCGACCGCGCGGTGGCGCTGGCCAAGCAGCAGGGCATCGCGCTGCACGAGGCGCTGGCCGCCGCGCGGGTGATGACGCCCGAACAGCTCAAGGTCGCGCTCAAGCAGCAGACCACCGACGTCGCGGCGGGCGCGCTTTTGTGCGGCAGCGGCCAGTACCGCTTCGAGCAGAAGCCGGTCGAGGCAGTGAGCGGCGTGCCCGACCTGCGCGCCAGCCCGGTGACGCTGGTGATGGAGGCGGCCCGCCGGCGGGGAAATCCCGCGGCGGACCGCGCCTTCCTCGAGGCACACGCGGCTCAGCGGCTCAACCGCAGCCCCGAGCTGGAGCGCGAGATGTTCGCGGTCAAGGCGCTCTGGCCCGGCGAGAGCGCCACCCCGCTCGCCACCGCCAACCGCACCGTGGCCGAGGTGCTGGCGCGCATCAAGGAGCCCGAGTTTTCGCTGCTGCGCTGCCTCTGCGAGAGCGGCCTGTTGCACATGTCCGGCCCGGCCCAGGCGGCGGCCAATGCCCAGCCCGCCTCCGGCTCCGCCGACGACGACCGCGGCAAGACCTTCAACGAGAAGGAAGCCTCCGCCCGCAAGCTGCTCTTCGGCGAGCGCGATCACCTGCGCGACTCCAGCCACTACCAGGTGCTGGGCGTCGAGCCCTCTGCCGGGGTGGAGGAGATCAAGCAGGCCTACTTCGTGGCCGCCAAGCGCTTCCACTCCGATTCGTTCTCCGGCCTCGAGCTGGGCTCCGCGCGCAAGGCGGGCGAGGAGCTCTTCGCCAAGGTGAACGAGGCGCACTCGGTGCTCATGGACAAGCACAAGCGCGCCGAGTACGACGTCTTCCTCGACCGCAAATCCAAGGGGCTGCCCACCGACGTGGGCGCCATTCTCCGCGCCGAAGGCCTCTTCCAGAAGGGCGAATTGCTCTTCAAGGCCGGCCGCTGGGAAGACGCCGAGGCCCCGTTCCGCGAGGCCATCGCGCTGAATCATGCCGAAGCGGAGTTCCATGCGTATCTGGGCATGTCCATCTTCAAGCGGACCGGGAAGCCGGACGAGGGCCTGCAGCACGTCGAGAAGTCGCTCGAGCTGGAACCGCGGCTCCGCAGCGGCGTGATCTTCGCCGCCCAGATCTTCGACGCGCAAGGCGACGTCGAAGGGGCGATGGCCCTGCTCAAGAAGGCGTTCGAGAAGGATTCCGAGTTCACCCAGGCGAAGGACGAGTTTCGCCGCCTCAAGAACAAGCCTGCCTCGCAGGCGAAGGGCGGCTTCTTCAGCCGCCTGCTCAAGAAGTAGCACCTGGAGCATGCAATGAACGGAGAAGGACAGCGTCCCCCCGCCTCGCAGGAACCCGCGCAGGCCAGCGCAGCAGATGCGCCGGAGCCAGGCAATGCACGGTACCCGCAGCAGGGGCAGAACGGGCAGAACGGGCACAACAGCGGCCAGCAGCCGCAGGGTGGCCAGCAGGGCCAGCCGGGCGAAGGCGGCGGGCGGCGCAAGTTCCGCCGGCAGCGCCGCGGGGGCCGCGGGCGCCGGGGCAAGGGCGCAGGACAGGGCCAGCCCGGACAGGCCAACGTGCAGGCGCCGCTCGACGCCCAAGGCCGCATCGTGGACGTCGAGAACGACGGGCCCGAGGACGACGGTCCCGACGAGGAGGCCACAGCCGACGGCAACGTCGCGCTCGCGCCGGAGGTGAAGCCGCAGGTCTCCGACGCGCAACCGCCCGCGCCGGTGTCGGTGG
>JANXXR010000499.1 GCA_025350525.1 Deltaproteobacteria bacterium | reverse complement strand
CGCGCCATGCCGATCTCTCGGCACAGTGGGAGCCGACCAATCTCCTGCGCATCAGCGCCGTCTCGGGGCTCTCCACGGACCTCACGATGAACGAGACGCGCCGCTGGATCGGGCCGGAGATCGGATCGTCCGCACTGCTCGGCGGCAGGGTCTCGGTCAGCGCCGGCTACCTCGAGGAGCAGGGCTGGGCCAACGGCCGGAGCGCGTACTTGCAGGTTTTGGGCGGAGGGCGCTCGCGCGTGCAGGTGATCGCGCGGCTCTCGTGGTTCCACACCATCTCCGGGCTCGCGCCCGAGGCCACCGACGACCTCGGGATCTTCTGCAGCGTCCGCGCCCAGCTGACGCGGTCGATCTCGCTCCGGCTCGCGGCGATGGGGCGCAGCTCGCTGAACGGCGGCCGGTCCTTGCTGGGTGGCCCGTCGACGAAGGCGGGATGGCTGGACGGCGCCCTCGCGGGCGAGTTCTGAAAGAACGAGAGGGGGACAGCCGATGGACGTGAACGCGCCGCGCAAGCGGATCAAGGAACTGGAAGTCATGGTCGCCGACAGCATCAAGGAGACGGCCGACACGGTCACGCTGCTGCTCTTCACCGGCAACGACCGGCTCGAGTACCAGGCGGGGCACTTCCTCACCATCGACCCGCACCAGTTCGCGGAGCTCGAGCGCTTCGTCGCGTACTTCGAGGAGGTGAAGGGCAGGAAGGAGCCGCCGCGCGCGTACTCGCTCTCGTCGGCGCCGCACGAGCGCTTCCTCGCGATCACGGTGAAGGAAGAGCGGTATACGAGCGGCGCGACCAAGTACCCGCCGCTGCTGTCGCCGCTGCTCGTCAAAGGGATCACCCGCGGGATGCGCCTGACCATCACCGGCTTCACCGGACCGTACGTGCTGCCTCCCGACGTCGGGCAGAGGGCGGAGCACATGGTTCACGTCTGCGCCGGATCCGGCATCGTGCCGAACTTCTCCATGCTCAAGCACAGCCTCGCCGAGCATCCGAAGCTGAAGCACACGCTCGTGTACTCGAACAAGACCTGGAGCGACGTCATCTTCGCGCGTGAGCTGCGGGAGCTGGAGCGGCAACATCCGGAGCGGCTTCGCGTGGTGCACACCCTCACCCGCGAGAACCCCGATTCCCTCGAGGGACCGCACGGCGCAGCGCGATCGGGCCGCATCACCCCTGCGCTCTTGCGAGAGGTGATCGAGGATCCGTCGGCGTGCGTCGCCTTCGCCTGCGGGCCCGGCATCACCTCGCATGAGAAGGCAGAGGCGCGTAAGAGCGGCGTCGCGCCGGCGCCGCGCTTTCTCGAGACGAGCCTCGGTGCGCTTCGCGAGATCGGACTCGCGGAGGAGCAACTCGAGTACGAATCCTACGGCTGAAAAAAATATTTTTTTGGCACGAGGTCGAATTCAGAAACCCATTGAATCTGCGCGAATGGGCGAAAACCGTTCCAATCACACTGCAATTCTAGGGTGTAGTTTTGCCCCCCCGCCTTGACTACGTGTCTTTCTCCATGTGATGTTTCGCGTGGGGGGGTTCAATGCAATTTCGCGCGGCGAGTGCCGCTGTTGGTCTTTCGGCTGGCGAGTCTTTCGCCACGCCGCGCGACTTTGCACGGCCCATTGAGTGGTTCAAGAACCTTTCCCAATCGAATCATTCGCGCGTTTTGGAATCAGGCATGAAAGGCCGGAGGTCACATATGTCCGTGCACCAGTGGATTTCCCGCGGCTTGCCAGCCGCTCTGTCGCTCCTGCTCGCGTTGCCCGCCGGCGCGCAGTCGTTCCGCGTGCAGTGCCCGACCAGCACGATCACGCACAAGGCGGCCAACAACAACGCGGAGCCGCTCTACCTGGGCCCGACGTACACGCCGCCGACGACGCCGGGAACTGCTGCCGACTACACGACCGGTTTCCACTCCAACGCGGTCAACGGCGCGATCAAGTGCCAGCAGATCGCAGGGGGCGACGGCTACGCGAGCATGGCCGATGGCACGCAGACCTATATGTTCTCCTTCGGCCCGCTCTCGGGGCTCGCCGACATCGCGAACGGCCTGCCCGGCACGCAGTTCCCGAGCGTCTTCAACACCTCCGCGACTTCGCTGGCCCCCGGCGACCCCGCTACCACGAACGACCCGGCGCCAGGAACCTTCAGCTACAACGGTGCCGTGGGCCTGACGCCTGAGGTGGTGAAGCTCGAAACCATTTACGACATCAGCGAGGGCTGCACCGCCTCTTTGGCCAGCTGCACCGGCGTGACCCCGAACACGGTTACTGTCATTCTCAACACGCCGTCGCCCTTCAACCTCAATGACCTGGTGGTCGTCTCGGGCACCGGCAGCCCTCCCGCTGGTTACGACGGGACCTGGCCGGTGAGCGCCGTCAACATTCCGAACACGCAATTCTCGGCCGGCCCCGGCCAGGGCGCCAGTCAGGCTTTCCAGTTTTTGGCAGTGGACAACAGCGTCTCACCGGCCAGGGCGATCACAGGGTTGCCCGAAATCACCGCGTCCTCCACCGCCACCGCAGGGAGTCTCGCGGAGCTCAACGGCCACGTCGATCCGCGGCAGATCATGGACGTCGGTGTCATGAACGGCAACATCCCGGCGCCGCTGATGGCCATCGACGAGGACGACGAGTTCTTCCTCACCCTCACCAACGTCGGCATGATCATGCGGCCCGACCTGTTCGAGCAGCACACCGTCCACTTCCACGGCTACCCCAACGCTTCCGCTTTCTACGACGGCGTGCCCGACGCCTCGGTGGCCATCAACATCGGCGGTAGCTTCACCTACTACTATCTGGCCCCCGACGCCGGCACCTACTTCTGGCACTGCCACATCACGCCGCCGGAACACCTGCAGATGGGCATGGTCGGCCAGCTCTACGTGCGGCCACGGCAGAATCGCTGGAGCGGCTATCTCTTCGACGGTCTCCTCGCGCAGCAGGGAGATCTGCGGACCGCCTGCAACTCGGCCAGCGACATCCTTTGCTCGAATCCGCTTCCCGCCGGCGGCACGAGCAAGGCCGGCGCGCAGAACGACGGCAAGACGAAGTACGCCTACAACGACGGCGACGGCTCGACCTCTTACGACGTCGAGTATCCGCTCCAGATCCACGGATTCGATCCGAACTTCCACTTCGTCGGCATGACCTTCAACCCCGAAGGCTTGACCGACATGAAGGACAAGTACTTCCTGCTCAACGGCCGCAGCTATCCGGACACGGTGACGCCCGGACCCATGGAGACTCCGTCAACCGACGGCGTCAAGCACTTCTCGCAGCCGCTGCCCTCGATCATCAACATTCCGGTTGGCAAGAAGGCGCTGCTGCGCATCTCGGATCTCGATGTGACCGAGTACCAGACCCTCGCCTCGCTCGGGATCCCGATGAAGGTGATCGGGTACAACGCCAAGCTCCTGCGCGACCAGGCAGGCAACAACCTCTACTACAACACCAACTCGATTACGCTCGCGGGCGGCGAGTCGCTCGACGTGATCCTCGATGCCACGGGATACACGGCGGGACAGAAATTCTTCCTCTACACGCCGAACCTCGACCACCTGTCCAACGATGCCGAGAACTTTGGCGGCCTCATGACTGAAATCAACATCACTAATTAGGGAGAGCGGCGATGAATTCACTGATCATGGCAACCGCAAGTTCGAAAGGCCGCCTGCTCTCCCTGCTCGCCACGGCAGCCACGCTGCTGTCGGCGACTGCGGCCAAGGCCGCTGCGCCGGGGATCACCGGGCCCACGTTCAACCTGAACGCGACCGACGCTTACATCACCCAGCCCGATGGGCAGATGGTGTACTCGTGGGGCTACGGCTGCTCGAGCGCGCCCACCGGATTTGCGCCGGCGCTCAATGCGGCCGGGTTCTGCAGCACGATGCAGATCCCCGGACCGACGCTGATCGTCACTCAAGGACAAACGGTCACGGTCACCCTGACCAACAACCTCCCGGCAGCGGCGGGGAATACCTCGATCCTGTTTCCCGGCTTCACCGCGACTGCGACGGGCGGCGTCAACGGCCTGTTGACGAAAGAGGCGGCGCCCGGCGGTACGGTGACTTACAGCTTCGTGGCCACCACGCCGGGCACCCGCGCGTACTACAGCGGGACGCAGGCCGACCTGCAGGTCGAGATGGGCCTGTACGGCGCGGTCATCGTGCTGCCTTCCAGCGTCCCCGCGGTCTGCGGGACCCTCGGTTCGACGACTGGGTTGCCCACGACCAATCCCGGCGGGAACGCCAAGGCCCGCGCAGCCGCTGGCGAAGGCGAATTCCGCCTTGCGACGGCCGCCTACAGCCACCCTCAGGCCTGCTACGACCGCGAGTACATCTTCCAGTTCTCGGAAATGGATCCCAACATCCATGCGCAGGCGCTGGCACAGGTCAACGCCGCCAAGGCGCTGGCACAGCCGGCAAAAGACTGCACTCCTGGCGCAGCAGGCTGCAGCCTCAACGTCCCGACCGAGCCCTACCGCCCGGCCTATTTCATGATCAACGGGCGCTCGATGCCCGACGATATGGACCCGAACTATGCGCCGCAGTACCTGCACCAGCCGTACAACGGCAATCCGCATATGCATCCGGGCGAGCTCACGCTGCTCCGGATTGTCGGCCAGGGCCGCTGGCAGCATCCGTTCCACGAGCACGGCAACCACGTGCGCGTCCTGGCACGCGACGGCAATTTGATCCTGAGCCAGACCGATTCAACCAAGCTCGCCGGGCCGCTGTTGTTCACGACCACGACAACGCCAGGCATGGCGATGGACGGGATCTTCTACTTCACAGGCAAGGGCCTGAACTGGGACATGTACGCGCACAATCCCGCTTCAAACGATGGCCAGGCCAAGCTGACCTGCACCCCGGACGCGAACGGCTACAACACCGCGGTACCGGGCGTGCTCAACTATTTCGAGTGGTGCCAGGACCACAACAAGCCGCTCGAGGTAGCGCCGTTCGGAGACGTGGGTGGAGGGGGCCCGGCCACGCTGCCGGACCCGGCGCTTTTTGCCAACGGCGCCTGGTACGGCGGCAGTCCTTATATGGGGCCGAACGCTACCACCCGGGCGACTGGATGCAGCGCAGGCTCTGCAGCCGGATCGTGTGGCACCACCGGGACCACGTCGCCTTCGGGCACCATTGCAAACTCGCCCAGCACCGAGGCGGGCTACGCATTCATGTGGCACTCGCATAACGAGCGCGAGATCACCACGAACAACGTTTTTCCGGGCGGCATGCTGATGATGATGCTGGTCGATTCTCGTGAATTCGTGATCGACGAGTCGAATTAGGACAGGACGGGGGAGACTAAATGCGAGCCGAAACCTTCAAATCGCGGTCCATGGTGTGCGCACTCGCTGCCATTGCGACCGTTTTCGCGAGCGGCGAAGCCTTCGCCCAGCAGCAAATCAACCTGACGGCAGCGCCAGCCTTGGCAACGCTCCCGGACGGATCGGCCGTGCCGATGTGGGGCTACAGCTGCGACGCCACGCAGGTCGCCGGCTCGACCGCGACCTGCGCAGCCCTGAATCCGGCCGCTGCAGCAACCCCCGGCACCTGGTCGCCGGTCGTGATCACAGTCCCGACGGGGGCCGATCTCCGGATCAATCTGACCAACAACCTCACCTTCCAGCCGCCGACGCCGGCAGGAGGCCAGACTCCGCCGGCGAACAACATTCCGACCTCGCTGGTCATCGTGGGCCAGTTGGGCGGCGGTCTGGGCCTGGGCGGCACCACCGCGCTCAGCCCCACGCATGCACCCGTGCCCAACACCTGGTTCCTCGCCGGCAACACCAACGGACCGACCTTTAGTCCGCCCGCGCAGGGACCTCGCGTGCAGTCGTTCGCCACCGAGGTGTCTGTCGGCAGCCTCACCGCCACCGCGCTCTGCTGGGGCGCCGGTTGCCCGGTTCCCACTCCTGCCCTCAGGCCCGGCACGTACCTGATCGAGTCGGGAACGCATCCGTCGATCCAGGGGCCGATGGGCCTCTACGGAATCCTGGTCGTCACCGCCGCGCCCACGACGACCACCACACCACCCACTCCCGGCACGGCCTACCCGGGCGTGAACTACGCCGCCGAAGTCGCGCTGATGTTCAGCGAAATCGATCCGGGCCAGAACAACGCCGTCGATCTGGCGGTCCGCACCGCGGGCTTCAACGAAACTTCCGCCCGCGTCGTTCGGGATTCGATCGCCGCGGTCGCGCCGACCCTGGACGCCAACAAGAAGCCGCTCGCCGGCACCGGGTATCAGGCAGGAGACCCGGTTACCTTCACGAAGGGCTCGGTTTGTACTACCCCGCCCACGAGCGGCACGGTCGGCACTGTCGACGCCACCGGCGCCATCCTGACCATCAACTACACCGGTGGCCAAGGTTGTTCCGATATTCCCACTGCCACCTCGGACAAGACTTTGAATCCGCTGGTCCATGGCACGGGTGCCCAAATCACCGTCGCCATGGTGTTGTCCTCGGTTGGCCAATGCAGCGGTCTGGCAAACGGCACCCCGGTGCCTGCATGCTACCCGCCGGCGGTCAACTATACGCCCCTCTATTACCTGATCAATGGCGTCGCGTTCGACAGGAACAACGCGCTGAGCTCGACCTTCAACGCCGCGCCCGCCGCGGGCGTCACCGGTAACGTGCTGGTACGAATCGTCAACGCGGGCTTACGCATGCACGTCCCGTCGATCGTCGGCTCGACCACCACCTTGACCGGGCCCACCTTTCCTGGCCTCTCGCTGATCGCCGAGGACGGTAACCCGCTGCCCGGCGTTACGCGGGTGCAGAGCGAAGTCTTCATGGCAGCGGGCAAGACCTACGACGTGATGGTCGACGCGCCACCGGCCGGCAGCCCTGCGCTGCCGATCTACGATCGCGAGCTCAGCTTGTCCGGCAATGCGATCTCTCGTGACTCCGGCATGCTCGCGTACATCAGCGTGAATGGCGGTGCGGCCCCGAGCCTGCCCGCCGCTACTGCGGTGGCGAACGCGGATACCTATAATGTCATTCCAATCCAGGCGCTCACGGTCTCCAACCCGTCGAAGGGTGTCATCGGCAATGACGTCAACGTCTACAACGTCCGCGTTCTCACCGCGCCGACGCAAGGCACGGTGACCCTGAACGCCGATGGTACGTTCATCTACCTTCCGTGCACGGCTGCTGTTCCGGCGTGCGCCGCCTGGACGGGTGACTCGTTTGTCTACCGGGCGAACGGCAGCGGCCCGACCGCCACCGTGACGCTGAATCTGTGTACGACCGGAAATTCATGCCTCGAGGCAGGCACGGGCATCGCCGTGAACAACACCTCGTACACGGCCGCCATGGCTACCTTCCTCCAGATCAATCCTCCAGGGGTCCTGTCGGTGGATAGCGACGCCGCCGGCTACCCGCTGACGGTCGACCTGACGACGGTGACGCCGGGTTCGGGCTTGATCCTTGCGGTGGACGTGAACGGCGGCTTCAAGGCCACCGTGCCGGGAGCGGGCACCTACCAATTCACTTACAAGGCCAAGAACTCGCAGGGCACGCAGAGTGGCAAGGGTGGCACCAACAACGATGGTACGGCCACGGTCACGCTGGTCTTCCCGCAGGCGAACGGCCCCACGGTCCAGGTCCTGGATGGAGCCGACAAGACTACCGTGATCAACGACTATCGCTGGATCATCGAGGAAGACCGTACCTTCTACGCCGACCCCAAGTGCGCTTTGAACCCTGCGAGTTGCCTGGGCGGCGCTCCCCTTGCTTTTGGCACCAACTTCCACCCCAGCAGCATGCCGGTGGTCGCAACCGGCTGCACCGGGCCGCTCTCATGCGAGGGCGGGCAGACCCTGCAAGGAGCCCCGGTGGTCTGCGACCTGGGCAACGGCGTCTGCGAGGCCGATCCAAACAAGGTGGGGCACATAGCGGTCCTGCCCAGCCAGGCGGCTCTCGATCCGAAGAAGCGCTACTACATCTCGGTCTTGCCGGGTGACTCAGCGAACCCGTTCATCGGGGGCAACGTCAGCGCACCGAGCAGCTGCAAAGCGGGCCCCTACAACCCCGACGGCAGCCTGAACACGAACTGCGGTCACGGTATGGGCGGCGCATCCTTCAAGGCCCTGCCGGTCGGAACTACGCCCAACGCGAGCCTGATGGTGCTGACGCAGCCCAGCCCATATCCGACGGGCAAGCTCACCGTCTTCGTCTTCGAGGATGACTTTCCCCTCAATGGCGAGCACGACTCGGGTGGCGGCATCGACGTGATCGCGCCGCAGGAACCCGGCCTGGGCGGATTCAACATCATTCTCTTCGACGCGGCCGGGGGCACCGGCGACTTCACCGGCCAGCCCACGTACGACATGTTCAACCAGCCTTTGACGAACAGCCTCGCCGGCACCATCGACCCCGCCAGTGGGAACGACGCCTGCCCGATCTCGCCGAAGGTGACCCAGAACGTCCTCCATGGCGACGGGACCCAGAAGGGCATCGTCGGCATGATCGTGACTTGCCCGACCTACGAATCCGATGGTCAGACGAAGTCCCCGCTGGCAGGGCAGGCGGTCGTCCCCAACCTCTATGCAGGCAGATATAGCGTCGTGGCCACACCCGGCGCCGACCGGATCGCCCGGGGCGAGGAGTGGCTCCAGACCAACACCCTGGACGGCCAGAAAGCCCACGATGCGTTCATTCGCATCGCCGAGCCGCCCTATTTCCAGGAGTTCGGGCCAGCCGGTTACCACGTCAGCATCGGCTTCGCGAACCCCGACATCATCAACAACCGCCGGTCCAACAGCGCCCACACCGGTATGTGCGATCCGGCGCCGCAAGGGGGCGGGCTGAACTGTAACAACACCGTAACCGGCATGGTCACTTTGGCTCGCATGAGCCGCACGCCGGATGAGCGCCTTTACAGCAGCGGCTCGCGCGACGGCCTTGCGTTCACCCAGTGCTTTGTCAGCCTCGGAGATCCGGACGGCGCCGACTTCGCGTTCGCCAAGTGCGACTCGAAGGGCCGTTTCACCTTTACCGGCATTCCCGCGGGCAACTGGAAGGCGGCCATCTTCGACCAATGGAACGATCAAATCGTGGATGGCATCACCGCGCCCATTGCATTGGCGAACGCGCCCGCCGGCGGTATGACGCTGAACCTGGGCGAGATTGCTACTCACCAGTGGCAAATCAATCTTTATACCCGGACCTTCCTCGACATGAACGGCAACGGTGTCTCCGACCGGGATCCGCTCACCGGCGCCGACACCGAGCTGGGTCTCGCGCTGGTGCCGACCAACATCCGCTTCCGCGACGGCAGCTTCTCCAACTTCAACAACACCGATCTGAACGGCTATGCCGCCTTCAATGAAGTGTTCCCGCTCTTCAACTGGTACGTGGTTGAAGCCGATACCTCGCGCTTCAAGAGCACGGGCGTGCACGTGGTCTATGACTCGGGCGGACCGACCGACGGCACGATCTATTGCCAGAACGACCCGACAAAGCCCGGCTATGCGCCCTGCGGCCCGGCCAACACGCCTTACAACAATTTTGCCAACACCTACGAAAAGAACCCACTGCCGGCCGCCCTGAGCATTCCCGGTGCAGTGTATTGCGGCGACGCGACCTGCTTGAACGACAAGGCCTCATTTGCGAGCGGCACAGCGGTCCCGAGCGGCGCCAACTCCACCGGTCGCATCGATCCGCCTTTCTGGTTCGGCACCTACGGCTTCCAGGGCTTCTCGGGACAGAGCCAATTCCTGGAGTTCGGCAAGAAGCCATACGCGGCCGGCGAGACCGGCGGTATTTTCGGTCACGTCATGTATGCATCGACGCGGCCCTTCGACGATCCCCGGTTCGCCACCCAGAACAGCTGGGTGCCGCTGATGCCGAACGTCACCATCAACCTCTACAAGGAAGGCTTCGCGGCCGACGGCGTCACCCCGACCTTGACCCTCATCGATACGACCAAGACCAGTAGCTTCGACGACTGGGCGCAGGGCTTCCGCTCTGATGGCTTGCCCAACATGAACTGCCCCGGGCAAACGACGAACGATCCGTTCTGGAGCGCCATGCAGGGCCAGCCGGTGTATCTCGATTGGTACAACAGCGTCTTCAATAGTGGCACGCTGCACACCGTCCCGAACGGCTCACAGTTCAAGTGCTACGACGGCATGCATAACTGGAACCAGCTGCAGCCGGCGCCGTACGACGGCCTGTACCGCTTCCCCAGCATCACTGCTCTCGACCCCAAGACCGGAAAGCCGACGGGCTCGAACTGCAGCGCGTGCGTACTGAACCCCGATATCAGCGACAAGTATCGGTTCGGCACGCCCATGCTACCTGCCGGCAAGTACGTGGTGGAAGTGGTTCCGCCCTCCGGCTTCGAGGTCGTCAAGGAAGAGGACAAGAACATCCTCATCGGCGACAACTACATCGCGCCGGTGACGGTGCAGTTCCCTGGCCTGGGCAGCAACATCTTCATCATGCCCGACCAGGCCGCAGTCGGCACCGCCTTCAACCCGAACAATCCGCAGAACGCGACCAGCGGTCTCGGCCAGATGGAGCCCTTTGGAGGGGTGGACGCGCAGAAGACACAGGAATACGCCTGGCCGTGCGTGGGCGCGTCTCGCGTCGTGCCCGACTTCATGGGCATCTATCCGCTCTCGGGCGAAGTGGCGCCGTTCGCGGGCGCGACTCGCAACCTCTGCGATCGCAAGGAAGTGACGGTCACCGATCAGACTGCGTCGCTGGCGCAGTTCGGCCTCTTTACGCCGATTCACATCGCGTCCCACTTCACCGGCCAGATCACCGACGACTTTGCCGCGGAGTTCGACCCGTTCTCGCCGCAGTTCGGCGAGAAGTTCGCCCCGTCCTTCCTGCCGGTTTCGATCAAGGACTGGGCCGGAAACGAAGTCTCGCGCACCAATGCCGATCAATTCGGTGTTTACAACGGCCTGAACTACTCGACCTGGGAAGTCGACCCGCCCAACCCGACGGGCTATGCGCCGACGATGATGGTCATGTGCATGAATGATCGGGGCAGCGGTCCCGTCCCGGACCCGCTGTACCAGCCCACCTACAGCCAGTTCTGCTACGAGCTCCCGTTCATGCCCGGCCAGACCGGGTATTTCGACACGCCGGTCGTGCCGACCTCTGCCTTCTCGGAAGGCTACAACCACGCGGATTGCAATTACTCCGATGCCACCCCGGCGATCGCCAGCGTCACCAGCTCGGACATTGCTGGACCCTGGGTTAGCGCGGCTGGCCACACACTCACGATCACTGCGCTGGGTGACCAGTTGGTGGAGAATCCGGCGTGGGCCGGGCCTCAGGCCGCACCGCCGTTCAATACGCAGAAGATCACCCGCCACTATGGCTTCGGCACTACGGCGGGTGTGGTGACCATCGGTGGGGTACCTGCCCCTCTTGCGGGCCCCTGGTCCGATACGTTGCTCACCGTGACCGTGCCGACCGGCGTGGCGCCCTGCGCATTGAAGCAGCAGACGCTGTACGGCGGCTCGGCCGCGAGTTGCGGTCAACTGGTGATTACCAACGGCACCAGCGGCAAGCAATCGATCGACACCGTGACCGTCACCATCGGCGGCCAGAAGCCGACCGTGCTCCTACCCAACACGACGATTCAGTCGGCGATTGACGTTGCCAAGCCGGGCGACATGATCATCGTGCCCCCCGGCATCTACAATGAAATGCTGCTGATGTGGAAGCCGGTCCGCCTGCAGGGGGTCGGAGCCGCCTCCAGCGTCGTCAACGGCAGTGCCCATCCTGCCGGCAAGTTGGATCCCTGGCGCAAGCAGGTCACTTGTCTGTTCGGCTTGACGGTCGACGGCCGGCCCTCGTCCGATCCGAGCTGCAATGCCGGCTGGACTGCCGCCTCAGGCGGACCCGCCTTCCCGACCATGCTGGTGGACAGGGTCCCCATGGAGGGCATCGTCGGTTGGGATGCCTCGGTCAATGGCAACCTGGCAGAGCAACTCATCGAGCCGAGCTTGATGGGCGCGTATGAAGGGGCGGCTATCAGCGTCGTGGGCAAGGGCGTGAACATCCCCGCCGGTTCAACAGATCCCTACGGGAGCGGGGGTACCGAATCTCAGTTCCCGGCGGGCACCACGCTGCTGTCGGCTGAGGATTGCCTCACCGACGACGGCACCAATCCTTATCCGACCAACTACTATTGCAACCCGTCGAGCATCGACGGATTGGATCTGTCCAACAGCTCCCAGGGCGGCGGCGGCATCTTCGTGCACGCATGGGGCCACCACATCCAGATCGCCAACAACCGGATCCACAACAACACCGGAACGCTGGGAGGCGGCATCACCATCGGCCAGGGCGAGCACGTCGACCTGACGCTGGTGGGGGCCGGAGTCACCACCATTCCGCCGGGCTCCTGCGAATCCGCCGGCGTGACCAACCAGGGCCTGCCCTTCTGCTACAACATGCACGTCCACATTCACCACAACTCGGTCTCGCTGAACTCGTCGATGGGCGACGAGCTCTTTTCGTCGACGTCGGCGGGAGCGGGCGGCGTCAGCATCAACAACGGCGCCGATTACTACCATCTCGCCCGGAACTGGGTCTGCGGCAACATGAGCACCGGCGACGGCGGCGGCGTTTCTCACATCGGTTGGAGCAAGAACGGCCGTATCGAGCACAACACGATCGTGTTCAACCAGAGCACCAACCCGACCATCGCGACCAATGGCGGCGGTCTGCTCATCATGGGTGCCCCGGACGCCGATCCTCCCTGCAACACCACTACCGACAAGGACTGCGTCACTCCGACCCCTCAGCTCAACCAGGTCGCACCGGGTGATGGAACCGGTCTGGATCTGGTCGTCGACGCCAACCTGATCGTAGGCAACGGCGCGGATTCCGGAAGCGGAGGCGGAGTGCGGCTGCAGCACGTCAACGGACAGGACGTGCTCCACTTCCCCAACGGGCTCTTCGCTTGCGCGAGCCAGGCGACGTGTCTCTGGAACTCGGTCAAGATCACCAACAACATCATCGCCAACAACGTCGCCGGCTGGGATGGGGCTGGTATCTCGCTCGTGGATGCCTTGGCGGTGGACATCGTCAACAACACGGTCGTGTCCAACGACTCGACGGCGGCGTCCGGCGTGCTGTTCGATTCGCTGTTCGCGCCCCTGGCCAGCAGCGAGGGAACCAACACCACCTGCACCGTCAACAGCGGCGCAGGGTCATGCCCGCAGGTCGCCGGCGTGGTGAGCGTCACCAACAGCTCCATCCTGAAGGCCAACCTGCCAGCAACTGGCTTTACCTGCCCGCTGGTTCACGGAGCTTTGTCGCCGCCCTACGCAGGTCTTGATTCTTGCCGCTACTACTCGGTCCCGGTCCTGGCCAACAACGTCATCTGGCAGAACCGTTCGTTCGTCATCGGCATTGGACCGCTCGGTTCAGGAACCACCAGCCAGCAGAACCAGGTGGGGATCTTCAATGCGTCGTTCAGCAGCGCTCCGGCGACGCCGGTGATCAGTCAGTCGTCGACCGGCCAATGCCCGGCGGGCTCGAGCTACTGGGACGTCGGCGTGCGCGGCGACACCGGCCCCGTCGGTCACGCCAGCATCAGCGGCGGACCGACGCTGAAGCTGACCCCCGTCTACTCGGCGCTCTCGAGCGGGGATTACAACAACACCAACCTGTCCTCCAACCCGCAGTTGACCAGCCAGTATTGCAACGGCTCGCGGTCGCTCCCCGAGATCTGCGCGGGGGTCAGCACCGGCGACTGCCTCGGGAAGATCTATACGATCCCCGGGACCAACGAGGTCAACGCGTGGCCGTCGCCCGTGTTCAGCCTGACGCCGTCCGCGACGGTGGACGAAGGCAACAACTGGGTCAACATCCGGTGGGGCCCGCTTGCGTTGAACAAGCCGACCGACCCGACCGTTCAGCTCGGCAACTTCGTCCCGGTCGCGGGCTCGCCTGCCATCGACTTCATCGCGCCGTCCGCCCTGACCTACGCCCTGGCGCCGGCGCGTGACTACTTCGGCAACCCGCGGCCTGCGTTCGCCGGAGAATATATCGACATCGGCGCGATCGAGTCCCAGACGCGGCCGCCGCTGCCGACGGTGACTTCGATCAATCCCGCCTCCTATGCGCGCAACAGCGTCGTCAGCGTGACGCTGACGGGAACCAATCTCGCCACGGTGAAAACAGTGTCGGTGTCTGGCGCCGGCGTGACGGTCAGCGCCGTCACCGGGGGTAACGGAACGACCAGCACGGCGACGTTCACCATTGCCTCCGATGCGCCCTTGTCGACGCGCACCGTGACGGTGACGACGGCGGGCGGATCCGCCACAGTGCCGTTCACGGTGGCCGCTCCGTTCTTGAGTTCCATCACCCCGAGCACGAGCCTGCGCGGCGTGACCGGGCTTGCTGTGACGATCGCCGGCCAGGGCCTGCTCGGAGCGACGGCGGTGAATATCGGCGGCATCAACCTCGCTTGCGTCACGACCGGGACGCCAACCTCGACCACCGTGACAGCGTCCTGCGGTATCACAGCGGCCGCTTCGGCCGGCGCGAAGAATGTGACCGTGTTGACGCCGGGCGGAACGGCCGGCGGCGTACAGTTCACGGTGCGCGCGCCGACGCTGACCTCGATCGCTCCCGCCCAGGGACAGAGGGGCGGCTCGGCCGTGACGGTGACCCTGACCGGCGCCGACCTGACGACGGTCAACAACGTGCTCGTCTCCGGCCTGGGGGTGACCGCGAGCGGCGTGACGGTGCAGAACGACAACACCGTCACGGCGACGCTGACCATCGCCCCGACCGCAAACCTGGGGAACAGGAACGTCACAGTCACCACCACGAGCGCCGGCGCCAGCAATGCCGTCACCTTCGCGGTCCTCAACCCTCCCCTGGCCACGCTGACGTCCATCAACCCGACGAGCGGCCTGCGCGGCACGGCCGTTCCGGTGACGCTGACCGGAACCAACTTCACGCCGGCTGGAACGGCGGTGAGCGCCAGCGGCCTCACCGTGAGCGGAGTGACCGTGGTCAGCTCCACGCAGATCACGGCCACCCTCACCATCGGCAACGCGGCCGGGTTGGGCGGCCACAACGTCGCGGTGACCACGCCTTCCGGCTCCACGGCCGCCGTCACCTTCACGGTGAACGGACCGACGCTGACCAGCATCAGCCCGACGTCCGGGGTTCGCGGCACCAACGTAGCGGTGACACTCAACGGTAGCAATCTGTCGGGAGCCACGGCAGTGACCGTGTCGGGCACCGGCGCCACCTGCACTGGTGTCACCTCCACCGCAACCACGGTGAACGCGACTTGCACCATCACCAATGCAGCCGCGCTCGGGGCGAGGACCGTCACCGCGACCACGCCGATCGGAACCACCAACGCCGTGAGCTTCACGGTGACGGGCGCAACGG
>JANXXR010000478.1 GCA_025350525.1 Deltaproteobacteria bacterium | reverse complement strand
CTCGTCTCGGAGATCAACAACCGCGGCAACCTTCTCCTCTTCTTGTCGTTCGCGAGCGCCGGGTTCAACAACGATCCGAGTTCGCAGGCGGACTTCGGAAACGGGTTCTTTCTCAACCAGGGGTACGCGCTGGCGTGGGTGGGCTGGGGCGCCGACGTGCTTCCCGGCGGTGGACGCCTTGCGCTCCGGGTGCCGGCGCCGTCTCGTTTCGGCGGTGGCGCGATCACGCAGCGGATCACCATCGAGTTAACCGACGAATTCAGCTTCCCGGAGGGAGGCGGCGCGACCTGCGCGCCGCTGAGCGGCTCGCCTGTGATCGCGGGCTACCCCGCCGTGCTCGCGGAGAAAGCGAACGACAAGCTGTTCGTGCGCCCGAGCGACTCGGCCAGGCCCTCGGCACCCCCCATCCCGGCGGGCACCGCGGAGCCGGACTCGCAGTGGCACTTTGGTGACCGCAACACCCTCTGCGTGGCGGGCGGCTTCCAGACCGGGATGGTGTACCAGCTCGACTATGTTGCCGAGGACACGCGCGTCATGGGGCTCGGCTACGCCGCGCAGCGCGACTTCGCCTCGTTCCTGCGCAACCGGACGACGGACGACGCCGGAGTGTCCAACCCACTCGCCTCCAACGGGGGGGTGACCACCTCGATCGTCTATGGAGCATCCCAGTCCGGCGTCTACCTGAGGGACTACGTCTACCAGGGGTTCAACGAAGATGCGCAGGGCCGCCGCGTGTTCGACGCGGTCCACGCCCACATCTCGGGAGCGGTGAAGCTGGGGCTCAACTACCGGTTCAGTCAGGTCCATCCCTGGTCGACCGAGCACCGCGACCGCTTCATTCCCCAAGCCACTTTCCCTTTCAACTTCGGCGTCCGCGTGAATCCCCTGGTCGCGCTGGGGGTCGAGCGGGGGCCACTCACCGACGGAATCCTCAAACGCCCGGCGAGCGACCCGCTGTTCGTGCAGACCGACAGCTCGAACGAGTACTGGTGGGCGCAGTCCTCCCTGGTCGACACCGATGGTTTCGGCCACGACGTGGACTTGCCCTGGAACGCGCGGCATTACGTGATCGTCGGCACCCAGCACTTCCAGGGATTCGGATCGGTCCCGGCGCTGGGCCTGTGCCAGCAGGTCAACAACCCCGTGCACGCTGGTCCGGCGCTGCGGGCGATCTTCACGGACCTCGACGAGTGGGTGACCAAGGGCATCGAGCCGCCGCCGAGCCGTCGCGCCACGGCGGATGAAGAGCTGCTCGTGCCGCCGGAGGATCAGGAGAGCGTCGGCTTCCCGGCGATCCCCGGCGTTACTTACAACGGCCTCTACAATGCGCTCGGCGAGCTCGACTTCGGTCCCTTCGTCTCGCAAAACCGGGGAATGATCACCAACTGGGGCCATCCTCCGGTGCTCGCGAACTACCGCGTCCTGGTGCCGAGGGTGAACGAGGTCGGGATCGATCTCGGTGGCGTCGAGCTCCCGGTCGTGGGCGTTCCCACCGCGACGCTGACCGGCTGGAACTTGCGGCGAGCTCCCTTCGCCGACGGCGAGCTGTGCGAGTTGAACGGCATGTTCCTCCCCTTGCCGGTGACGGAGGACGGGGCCGAGTCGGCGGGCGACCCGCGGCCCTCGCTGGAGGAGTTGTATGGTTCCCACCGTGGCTACGTAAGGGCCGTCGAGCACTTCGTACGCAGAAGCGTGAAGGAGCGCTTCCTGCTTCCCGCCGACGCCGACGACGCCGTGCGTGCCGCCGAGGCGAGCGACGTGCTGGTGGGCGTGGGCCACTAGACGCAGAATCCGCCGTTCTCTGCCGTCAGCGGAAGAGGAGAACTCTTCGAACAACTCTAGGAGAACCCTATGAACAACTCATGGACGCGCCTCACCACGGTACTCGCGGTTCTATGCCTGTCGACTTCCATCGCGCGCGCGGATGACGAGAAGCGCGAGGAGGAGGACCCTTGCGAGAGCATCACGCCGGCCTCGGCAGGCGGCCCGGTGCCCCATGGCGACGAGAAGCTCGTGGTTCGCTGGCTCGGGACCACGAACTACGAGATCTCGTACCGCGGCCAGGTGCTTCTCTTTGACACTTACTACGATCGCGGTCCGCGCAACCGCCCGATCGGGCTGCTGCCGGACCAGGTGACCCGTGCGGACGCCATCTTCATCGGTCACGGTCATTTCGATCACATG
>JANXXR010000455.1 GCA_025350525.1 Deltaproteobacteria bacterium | reverse complement strand
CGCGCGCGGCGCCCGCCTTGGCCACCGCGGGCGGGTTCTTGAGCCGCAGATCGATGGCCGCGATCTGCGACTGCGCTTCCTTGAGGTGCGTCGCCTTCGAGCTTCCGGCGTACTCCTTGAAGGCCTGCATGGCGCCGGGCAGATCGCCCTCGGCCTTGAGCGCCACCGCCTTGCCGTAGAGCGCGTCTTCCTGGCCGGGCCGCAGCGCCAGCACCTTCTCGTACTCGGCGCGCGCGTCCTTGGCCTTGCGCAGCCCTTCCAGCGCCCAGCCGTGGGCAAGGTGCGTGTCCCAGCGCGAGCCGTCGAGCTGCACGGCCTTGCCATAGGCCTGCTCCGCCGCCGGATAATCGCGATAGGAGAGCGCCACCGCGCCCAGGTTGGCGAAGGCCGGCGCATAGTCCGGATCCAGCTGCGCCGCCTGCTCGAAGAGCGCGCGCGCCGCCGCGACGTCGTCGCGCTTCATGGCGAGCAGACCGAGGCTGTTGAGGATGCCCGCGTTCTTGTCGTCGAGCTTGCGGGCGTTGTTCAGCGCCGACTCCGCCAGCCGCACCTGGCCGCGGTCGGCCTCGACGGCGGCGAGGTTGCGATAGGCCCCGGCGTCCCGCGGATGGCGCAGCAGCACCGCCCGGGCCGCCGCCTCGGCTTCGTCGAGCTTCTTCTCGCTGCGCAGCACCGAGGCCAGCGCATTGAGCAGCCGGGGATCGCCCTCGCTCTTGCCCAGTGCGGCCTTGAGCACGCGCTCGGCGTCGGCGGTCT
The DNA here is from genome assembly GCA_025350525.1 of Deltaproteobacteria bacterium. Classification (GTDB taxonomy): domain Bacteria; phylum Myxococcota; class Myxococcia; order Myxococcales; family 40CM-4-68-19; genus 40CM-4-68-19. The sequence goes on along the minus strand of JANXXR010000455.1, from coordinate 9,693 downwards.
TGTCGTCCAGCTGGTCGAGCCGCGAGAGGTTGAGCGCCGCGGAGGGCTGCCCCGGATCGTTCTCGAGCGCGCGCCGGTAGAAGTCCCGGGCGGCCTTGGCGTCGCCGCGCTTCTCGGCGATGAAGCCGGCGTCGAACAGCGCCGGCGCGCTCTTGGGCTCGCGCTTGAGATAGGCGTCCACCCGCTCCCTGGCGGCGTCCCAGTCTCCCTTCGCCATCAGCTCCCGCGACTCTTTGTAGAGCAGCGCGGGCGGCAGATCGAGGAGCCGCAGAGGCGCCTGCTTGACCGCGGGCTGGGCCACGGCCTGGGGCGGCGGAGCGTGCGCGCAGGCGCAGGCGATCAAGGTCAGCAGGGCGAGCTTGCGCATCTTTAGTACCCTCCGCTTCCTGCCGCCGCCGGGGCCGGCCTCAAGTCGGGGGCCGCCGGGCGCGACTGCTCGCCGTCGAGAAAGCCCGGCTTGTGCACCTCGCCATAGGCGTCGGGCTGGTACTCGCGCATGAAGTCCTGCGCCTTGAGCACCCAGTCCGAATAGACGCCTGACTTGCGCGACACCTCGATCGACTTGGTGAACATCTCCGTCGCCTTGTCCTCGAGCGGCAGCGCCTGCGACTCGAGGGTGCTGCGGTACAGCTCCTGCTGCTCGGGATCGAGGCCGCGCGGCATGGGCGCGTCGAGCAGGCCCTTGTTGAAGTTGCGGTAGGCCTCGCCGATGCGCTCGAAGGCGGCCTCGCTCCACCTGGGGCTGCCGATGGCGATCACCTCGCCGTACCGGGCCAAGAGCCGGGTCATGCGGTTGTTCTTGATCTTGAGCACGTAGACCAGGTCCGATTGCCGCGTGTAATTGAAATGAATGGCGATGAAGTCATTGAAATTGCCTTCCACGCCGAGGAAGCGCGCGTGGGCGGCGGCGTCGATGAGGGGCGGCGCCGCCTTGTCGGCCTCGGGCAGCCGGGCAAAACGCTGCGCCACCTCGCCCATGACGCCGGCCAGGTCGGGAGCGCGCAGCTCGCGCAGGGCGAGGCCCTGCTTGTAGCGCGCCAGGAGGAGCTGGCCCGGCGTGGCTGCGTCCGACCATTGCTGCTGGAAGCCATGCCAATATTCATTGATTTTCTTGAAGTCCTTCTGGCGTTCCACGACGAGCCCGAGGTTGAAGGCGATCCTGGCGGCGTCGGGGCGCTGGCCATAGGCCTTCAAATACTTCTGCCAGCCGGCGAGCGCGCCAGCGTCGTCCGAGAGCCCTTCGCGCCAGACCGCGGCGTTGTAGAGCCAGTCGGGCGCCTTCTCGTCGGTGGGCCAGCGCGACTGCGCGTCCTCGTACCACCGGATGGCCTCCGGGTAGCGCGCCGCCCGCTCGCAGGCGGAGGCGAGGCCCGGCACTGTCAGCTTGACCAGCTCGGGATCGGCCTTGGGATATTGATTCATCAGCTGCTCGCCCGCCGCGATCTCGAGGTCGAGCTGCTCGGCCTTGTCGGCGATGATCATCGCGTTGTAGAGCGCCTTGGGCGCGTGCTCGCTCTTCGGGTACCGTGCGACGAAGTCCTTGAACTCCCGCGCCGCCAGCGGATAGTCCTTCTGCACCTGGTAGACCTGCATCACGTACTTGAACCTGGCGCCCTCGCCGATCTGCGCCACCTCCTTCTCGAACTTGCTGCCGGTGGGCGTCAGCTTCTTGTTGAGGAGGAACTTGTGCGACAGGTCCGAGAGGGCCAGCCACTCTTCCTTGGTGTTGAGGATGTCGAGGGAGAGGTCGGCCGCCTTCTGCGACCAGGCGTCGGTGGGCCACTTGAGGATGATGTCGCCGAACCGCCGGGCCGCCTCGACGAAATGGCGGTGGTCGTAATAGACGAAGGCCGCCTTGTAGCGGATGACGATCTCGTCCCGCGAGCCCGGCGCCACGGCCAGGTACTTCTCGCAGGCGGCGATGAGCCGCTGCTCGTTGTCCGGAATGGTCTCCTCCGGGATCTCCTTGGTCACCGTCTGCAGATGAATGGTGCGGGTCTGCTCCACCTGCCCCTTGGCTTTGCGCTCGTCGATGCGGGTGGCGTCGGCCAGCTCGCGCTTCTTCAGCTTGCCCTTGCCGATGTCCACCGACTTCTCCAGCGCGAGGATGGCGTCATAGGCCGCCTTCTGCGCATAGCTGCCCTTGGGGTCGGCTTCGACCACCTTGTCGTATTGCTGGGCGGCCGCGTCCCAATCCTCCAGGGCATAGAGAATTTCCGAATAATAGAACCGCATCGAATAGGCAGTCTCGCTCTCGGGGAAGGTCTCCAGGTATTGACGGTAGATATCGCGCGCCAGCTTGTAGGTGGCGACGCTCTTGGTCTTGATCGCCTCCTGGTGATAGTCCTGCACCAGCTCGCGCAAGGCGCTCTCGGCCAGGTCGTTGGCCTCGGCGATGGCGCCCTTGGACGCGGCGTTGGCCTTGGCCCAGGCGCTGCTGGGGCCATAGTCGGCCACCAGGCGTTTCATCTCCTGCAGCACCCGGTCGCGCTTGTTGAGCTTGTCGTAGGCGAGCAGGATCTTCTGCTGCCAGGCCGGCGCCCGCACGTGGTTGGGCGCCTCGGCCTCGAGGTTCTTGTAGACGCGGATGGCCTGGTCGAACTTGCCGGTCTCGAAGTAGGTGGCCGCCAGCTTGTTGACGTAGTCCAGCGCCTTGTCGCCGCCCTTTTCGTGCAGGTAGGTGGTCGCGCTGTCGATGGCGTCGATCTGCGCATAGGCGAGGACGATATCTTTCAGAGCCTCGCTCTTGAGCTGGATGCGGTCGCGCGGGCCCGACGACTGCGCGTCGGAGTAGGCGATCACGTCCTTGAACTTGTCGATCGAGCCCTGGTAATCGCCGGCATTGTAATCGCACCAGGCCAGCTTGTAGACCGCGAAGGGATAGAGCTTGGGCAGCTTGAACGAGGCCGCCTTCTCGAACGCGGCCCGCGCCCGGGTCAGGTCGTTGGAGGTGAAGAAGTGCTCGCCCATCTGCACGTAGGCGTCCGGGACGAAGCGGCTCTGGGGATATTGCTTGATGAGCGTGTTGTAGTTCTGGATGGCTTCCGGCTTCTGCCCCGCCTCGTAGAGGTTGTAGGCGACGACGAAGAGCACCTCGTCCTTGCGCTCATAGGCCGGATAGCTCTTGAGGATGATTTGATAGAGCCGCAGGGATTCCTTGCGATAGGCGTCGCTGGTCTTGGTGGCCAGCCTGGGCTCCTCGCCCTGCTTCGCCTCCGACCACCTGGCAAAGGCGTCGTCGTAATCCTTGCTTTCCTGGAGGTAGACGTAGCGCGCCTTTTCCCACCACAGCTCGGCGAGCTGGAAGTAGAGGTCGGCCTTCTTCTCGCTGTCGGGGATCTTGGGGATGATGGTCTTGAGATCGGCGATCAGCTCGTCGCGTTTCTTGTCGGCGGCGGCGTCGCGCTCCACCTCGTCCTCGCTGGTGGGCGCCTTGACGTGGGCCGGACCCTTGCGCTCCGCCGGGACGTCCTTGGGCGCCGGCTTCAACTTCAACGCACTGGCCGCGCTGGCCCCTGGCGCCGCGAGAAGAAGAAGCAAAAGCAAAAGCGCAGCGCGAAGGCGCGAAGGCACGAAGGGGTGGGCTAGCCGCCAAACGCGCCAACCTGAGCAGGCGCGGGGCTTCGACTCCGACCCAACCTTCGTGTCTTCGCGCCTTCGCGGTAAGATTTTTTTTTGCATCTTCATTCCTTCTTCGGCGCGCAGGCGTCCTTCAAAGTGTACTTGTAATAGCCGATCTCATCCGGCCAATACTCGCCGTCGAAGGGCCAGTATTCGTGCCCGGCGGCGGGCATGGGCGGGCGGTAAAGGGACTGCCCGTCGAGCCGGCCTTTGACGTCGAAGTTCGCCTCCAGCATCTCCTTCTCGCCCTTGGTGGTCTCGAAGCCGATGATCTCCTTGTCGCCGTCGAGCACCTCGATGAGGTGTGCCATGTCGGCGAGGCGCCCTTTGATGAACTTGCCCGCCACCTGCGCCATCAGCGCCTTCTGCTTGCCGATCAGGTCGAGCAGGTCGGCGCCGAGCGGGGTCTTGGCAAGCTCCGCGTCGCGCTCCACCTTGGCCGACTCCTGGTCGAGCCGCCCCAGGTAGCTCACCATCGCCTCGACGCGCTCGTTCTTCGCGAGGTGCTGCCGCGCCGCCAAAGGCAGCCGCGTGTCGCCCGGCTGCAGCAGCTGCCAATAGGTCTCGATGGGAGGATTGGCGTCGATGATCTGCTTCAATTGTTCCTTGATGGGCACGTATTCGCGATTGAAGTCGGCGATCACCTCACGCACCTGGGGGTAGAGGCAACGCTGGTGGTAGATGATGGCGGTGAGGTTGAGCGACTCGGGCGCGAACTGGTCGGAGAGGTGCGGCGAGTGCAGGCTGTGCAGCTTGCCCAGCGCGGCGCCGGGGTCGTCGGCCATCAAATCCGCGTAGGCGCCTTCGAAGAGGGCCTCGTCCCAATGGCGCGAGAAGCGCGGCAAGGCCTGGTAGGCGGCGGCGGCCTCGCCGAAGCGCTGCAGCGCATAGAGGGTGCGGCCCAACGCCAGCGCGGTCAGTTCGCGCAGGCCGGCGAGGTCGTGGTACCGGGCGCCTTCCACCCCGAGGATGGCGCGGAACACTTTGACCGCCTGCTCCGGGTTCTTGCGCTGCAGGAGCAGGCCGGTGAGGTATTGCGCCTGCGGAAAGGCCGCGCTTTCGGGCGGCACGCCGCGCAGGAACTGCTCCGCCTCGTCATACTTGCCGGCGCGATATCCCAGAAGCGCAATGTAATAGTTGATCTTGGCCAGGACTTCGGGCGGCAGCCGGCCGAACTGGTCGTTGTACGACTTGTTGAGGACGTTGGGCCCCAGCACCTCGTCGTGGGACTGCTCGGTCACCGCCACCGCGCCTTCGACCGCCTTGTAATAGTAGGGATGGGCGGGGCCGGCCTTGATGATCTGGCCATAGTAGAAGAAGGAACCAAAGCTCAGTCCCAGCTTATTCACTGATTGAGCCAGGTAGTATTCGGCCTTGACGCGGTTGTCCTCGACGGTGGCAGTCTCCTCCACCTGGTAGAAGCCGACGGCGGCCTTCTGGTGCTTGCCGTCGTTGTAATCCTCGATGGCCTGGTTGAGGACGGAAATCTCCTGCGCGCCTGCCCGCGCGGAGAACAGGCAAAGCAAAAGCAAAAGCGCACCACGGAGGCACGGAGACACAGAGGGTTGGTTTCGCGCTCCGGCGCCGATCCTGCTCGTGCGGGCGCGTGGGCTGCCACCCAACCAGCCTGCTCCGTGCCCTCCGTGCCTCCGTGGTGCGCCCTTGCCTTTGGGTTGCGTGGTCATGGTGGGGGTCCTCAGAAGAGCCAGCTGACGCCGCCCTGGAAGGCGATGTTGTTGATCACTTCCGCCGACGGCTTGGCCAGCAGATCCTTGGCGCCCGCCGCGTTCAGCTTGGCGATGGCGCCGGCCGACCCGAAGGCCCGCTCGTCGCAGCCGCCCGAGAGCCCGGTGGCGGTGGTGGGCGGGTCCTGCGCCTCGGCCGTCTCGATGCGCTGCACGTCGGCGAGGCTGCAGCCGTTGACCTGCGAGACGTAGCCCGAATAGGCGAGGTCGCGCAACTCGAGCCGCACGGTGAACTGCTCGGTGACGAAGGCGCGCAGGCCGATGCCCAGCGAGGCCATGGGGCGAAAGCCGGTGTTGCCAAAAGTGCGGCCGGTGGTGGGGTCGGTCGAGGGGCGCAGCTGCAGCCGCGTCTTGGCCACGCCCAGGCCGGCGTTGAGATACATGCCGAGGCGCAGGATCTTGCCGTCGAAGACGTTGAGCTTGCCGTAGATGGGCATCAGTTCGAGGCCCGCCACCACGTCGCCTTGGAGCAAGAAGGCCTCCGCGGATTCGGGGGCCTCGCTGGCCTTGGTGAGCAGCTCTTCCGAGAGCGTGCTCTGCACCGCCAGCGGAAAGAACGACGCGCCCAGCTGCGCCGCCAGGTTCTCGCGGAGGTGGTAGGCGAGCTCGGCCGAAACGCCGGCGTGCACGGTGAACTTGGGGTTCACCTGGGTGAGGCCGAAGAACGACAGCTCCCAGCGGCCGGCTTCGGTGAAGGGGCGCTTCTCGAGGACGTGGATGCGCATCACGTCGCCGTCGGGCTCGCCCACCATCTGCTGCGCCCCCGCCCCCGCGGACCACAAACAAAGCAAGAGCAAAAGCGCACCACGGAGGCACGGAGACACTGAGGGTTGGTTTCGCGCTCCAGCGCCGATCCTGCTGGGACGGGCGCGTGGGCTGCCACCCAACCAGCCCTCTCCGCGCCCCCCGTGCCTCCGTGGTGAGAAGTTGCCTTTTTGTCGGGTAGTCATGGATGGGCTCAGGCTCAGAAGAGGTACGAGAGGCCGGCGTCGAACATGGCGATGCCCGCCAGATAGCTGTGCGGCGTCCCCGTCGAGGGCACCGTCAGGTCGTTGGCCGCCTTGTACGACGAGGAGAAGAAGTACCCGCGCACTTCGGTGGCGAGGCTCCACTGCTGCCCGAGGTAGAAGCGGAAGCCCAGGCCCACCTGCCCCACCAGCTTGACCGCGTCCTGCTGCTGGAAGTCGGAGGCGGTGACGTTGCCCTGGGCGTCGTGGGTCTGGCAGTCGTCGGTGCCGCCGTGGGCGCAGAGGTTCACCGACTCGCGATGCACCGCGGCCACGCCGGCCCCGCCCAGCACGAACGCCTGGAAGTGGATCTTGACCTCGCTCGCCAGGTCGAACTTGCCGTAGATGGGCGAGAGGCGGACCACGCCGAATCCGCCGGCGCGCAGCTGGTTGTCGTTGGCGAACTCGTCCTTGCAGCCCGGATAGGGCAAAGCCGTGCAGCGGTTCGACGAGGCGGTGCGCGCCCGCAGGTCGGCGCGGACGTTGAGCGAGAGGCTGGAGAGCGCGGTGTGGTTGAAGAGCCCTTCAACGCCGAGGTCGAGCCATTCGTTGGGGTGATAGGTCAAAGCCAGAACGCCGCCGAACTGATCGACCAGCGCGGTGTTGAGCGCGACGTCGAAGAGCACGCCCGCCTCCCACTTGCCGGTCATGGTGTAGAGCTTGCGCTGCACCACCGTGGGCGCGCCGTCGGGACCGTAGATCGCGTCCTCGGCGTGCGCGGCGGTGGCGCAGAGCAGCGCCGCTGCGAGGGCGAGTTCAGGACAGGTGCGGCGCATCGATCGGTCGCTCCCTCGCGTTGCGGTTCAGGTCGCTGCGGACGGGCGCGCAGGGACGGTTCACGGGCACGCGCCGAGGCCGCGCACGTTGACGTCGTAGCTTACGGCAATCCGGGTGCCCGCTGGCGGCGGACTTGCGAAGCGGATCACATTCGCCGGCGCGTGGTTCTCGCAGCCGAGGTAGCTCCAGGCGAGGCCCGAGGCGGGCGTGAGCAGCACCGTGACCGAGCCCGGGAGCGGCGCCCGCGAGAGCGGGAAGTCCGAGCGCAGCCCGCTCGCCTGCAGCCCCAGCTTCGGGAGCGCCGGCGTGTAGTCCTGGTCGCAGATGCTGGTGGCGATTCCGCCGGTGGCCTGTGCGACGGCGGCGTAGCGCGGCGCGTAGATGCCGGTGAAGTTCACGCCCCCGTCGGCGGTGTTCTTCTGCACGCAGCCGTTCCACTGCCCGGTGATCTGGTAGCCGGTGGTTTTGCCGGTGGCCGGCGTGGGCTGCACGTGGCAGCGCTGCTCCTTGTAGAAGAGGTCGCGGTCGCACTGGTAGATGGCGCTGCAGCAGGGGCCGGTGGCGCTGGAATGGCAGTCGGTCGCATTGCCGCTGCAGGCGCTGATCGCCTGGTCGCAGAAGTTTGCGAACTCGTCCACGCAGTTGCGGGTGGTCGAATCCGTCGTCACGATGGTGGCGAGCCGCGAGACGCCGCCGTCCTTCGCGCCCATGAAGAAGCGCGACCAGTAGTCGGTGGTGCCGTAGCCGTTGCCGGCGCGGATGTCGGCGTCGGTGCAGCCTTCGCCGACGTTGATGCCGCTCGACTGCACCGGGCTGCACGACGAGTCCTCCTCGTCGCTGATGATGATGGTGTAGAGCGCGGCGTTGGGGCGGATGAAACAATCGACGGAGCCGTTGGCGAGCCGCGCGCAGTTGAGCGCGCCGGCGTCGGGGTTGGCGCTGCCGAGGGGCGGCGCGAGCGGCGGCGTCAGCGCGTACATGGCGCCGAGCAGGCCCTTCTCGTCGCCCGAGCCCAGCTCGCCCACGCTGGCGTTCTGGACGAAGAGCGCACCGGGCGTGCCTGCGTCGGCATTGATCCAGGGCTGCGGCTGGGCCGCGAGGTTCTGCAGCCGTCCGCTCTGCGCCGGCGCATAGGTGTCGGTGGTGACGACGCCGAGCCGGTAGTCGATCGACTGCGCCGTCAGGTACTGCATGAAGCTCTGGAAGTTGGCCTTCAGCTGATCCTGCTTCGCCTTCATCGAGGGCGAGTTGTCCACCACCCAGAGGATGTCCACCTGCTGGACCTGCTTCTGGTCGAAGAGGTCCACCTGGAACGGCGCCGAGGGGCCGAAGCTCGCGTCGGGCCCGCCGTCGCCGCGCCCGACGTCGGGGAGCCCCGTCCCCACCGTCGGGGTGCCGCCCACCACCTGCACCTCTTCGGCGGCGCGGCGCACGTGATCGCTGCCGCACGCCAGCGCGATGCCCAGGCCCAGCCCCAGGACGAGCGTCAGCGGCCGCCGCGTCATGGCAGGGTCCCCGGCGGGAGGCAGACGTTCACGGAGATCCCGTCGGGCATCTTCTCCGCGGCGCAGCTCCAGTTGGCGGGGCAGTCGGTGGCCACCGTGCACGGCCTGGTGCAGACGTTGCCGCTGTCCTTCTTGAGGCAGAGGTGCGACTGGCACGCGGCCGGACCGAAGGCGCAGGCCGAGCCGACTCCGCCGCCGCCGTCGGGGAAGCAGACCTTGACCGCGCTGCCCAGCGTGCCGTCGGCGAGCGCCAGCGTTCCCGACTGGCAGGAGAACCCGCTCTGGCAGGCGTGCTGCGCGTCGCAGGCGCGGGTGCAGAGCTGCGCGGTGCCGAGGTCGAGGCAGAGCCCTTCCTGGCAGGGCGGGCTGCCCGGCCCGCAGTCGTCGCCGAAGGAGCCGCCCACCGGCGCGCAGATGCCGGCGCCGGGAGCAGCGGGCCCGTGGGTGCAGTCGTACTTGTCGCTGCCCACGCCCGCGCAGCAGCGCCAGCGCGCGTCGCCGCAGTCGCCGTCGGCGGTGCAGGCGGCCGTGCAGCGCTTCTCGGTGCCGAAGCGGGCGCAGACGGCGCTCAGGCAATCGGCGGCGCCGTTCTTGTCGCAGGAGTCGCCCAGCCGCGCGAAGCCAGCGGTGCAGGAGCCGCGGGTCGGCGTGCACTGGAAGGGGGCCGTCCCGCCGGCGCCGATGGGCGCGCAGGTGAACTGCGGGCCGCACTTCGAGGGGCTCGCGATGCAGCCGGCGCCGGTGCAGCCCGGCGTGGAGCCGCAGTCGGAGCCGCAGAACCGCTCGCCCAGATACGGCGAGCCCGGCGTGCGGTTCGAGACGCAGCGGCTGTTGGGAGTGGCGGTCCTGGCGCAGTCGTCGTCGGTCTGGCAGGCGGCGCAAAGGCTGCCGTCGGTGTTGCGCACGCAGGCGCGATTGGCAAAGTCGCAGGTGGCGCCGAGGCCGCATTCGCGCTGGGCGGCGGCGGCGTCGCCAGGCTGGGCGTCGCAGTAGCCGGCGCAGGTGCCGCTGTCGGGCAGGCACTGGCGCGGGCCCTGG
>JANXXR010000443.1 GCA_025350525.1 Deltaproteobacteria bacterium | reverse complement strand
ACCCGGATCTCCTCGGGCGGCGCGCCTGCTTCCCACCAGGGCGCGAGCGCGCTCTGCGCCCGGCCGGTCCAGCGCGGGTCGCCTTCGCGGATCCCCAGCGCCAGAAACGTTCGCGCGGCCATCGCCGCGACGGTTGCATCGTTCGGAGCTGCGCGCAGCCTTGCTTCCAGCGCGCGGACTGCCTGGGCTTGCGGGTCGCTGCGGGGCGGAACCTGCTCCAGCACCTCGCCAGCGTCCTGCGGAATCCGCACTCCGCCAGCAGCGGCGATCAGCGCGGAGATGAGCATCAACGTCGTCACGAACCCCCCCTGGCTTACAACCCTGACTTGCAAAAAAGGAGGCGGGGCGCCCTGTGCAGGAGCCCCGCCTCGACGAGCATGCGGCTTACTTGCTAACGGTCGGAGCGTGCGTCGGCTTCGACGAGTTCGACAACGGCGCCCGCAGATACGGGAAGGTCGTGTCGTAGTGCGAGGCGTCGGTGAAGGCGCCGTCGGTGAAGGGCAGCGCGCCCGAGGGAGCGTAGGCGGCGGTCTTCGGGTCGAGCGTCAGGAGGACGCCCATGGCGACGCGCAGCTCGGCGTCCACCACGTCGTCGCCGGGGCGGCGGCCGTTGGGGAAGCCAGCGAGGTCCTTGCCCAGCACGCCGAGGTTGCTCTGGCTGGCGGCGGGGGTGGCAGGGATGCTGACGTTGAGGCGGACCATCTCGCCGACCGCGCCGTTGGCGTTGAGGCCGGGGATGCCGGTGAGGAACGCCTGCACCAGGTCGGCGCGGGGGAAGAGCGTCGGGGCCTTCACGCCCTTGTCGCCGAAGAGGACTTCGAGCAGCGCCGGCAGGGTCGGGTTGGTGACGTAGTCGATGAACTGCGCGTCATCCTTCGGCTCGCTGGAGTTGAACTTGTCCTTGTCCTTGAGGCCGATGACCAGCTCGTTCACGAGCGGCATGCCGACGCGGGAAACCTGGAGCCACTCGTCCGACGCGCCCTCGGTGTCCTGCTTGTGCTTGGGGAGGAAGCTCTTGTTGCCGATGCGGCTGCGCTGCATCTCGGCAGTGGTCCAGCCGCCGATGACCTTGTTGCCGAAGGCCACGCAGGAGGTGGGCACTTCGAGCACGAAGGCGGTGACGTTGGAGTCGGCGAGGTCGTCCTTGCCCTGGTCCATGGCGCCGAGCGGGTTCAGGTTGACGAGGTCGAACACCTCGGCGACGTTGACCACGAAGGGATCCTTGCGGGCGCCGACGAAGACGCGGCCCGGCTTGTCGCAGCCCGGGATGTTGATGTTGTAGATGAACTGCCTGGCGTAGGCGTTGTAGTCGGGGAAGGTCTTGTCGCCGACGTAGTCGGTCGGCTTGATGAAGGTGGACTTCCCGAGCAGCGGGGAGTTGTTCCCCTGGACCGTGTTGGTCTTGCTGTCATCGATGCGGGTGACGGCCTGCGCGCCTTTGCGAGCCTCGGCGCCGCCGCGGAACACGGAGATGGAGTAGAGCTCGACCTTGTTGAGCTTGGAGTCGTCGCCGGCCTTGATCTGGCCGAAGTTCTTCTCGGCGATGGCGACCTTCTTGCCGCCGACCATCAGCTCCGCGTCGCGCTGGTTGGCGCCGAACTGGAAGCTGAAGACCATGTTGGCCTTAGCGCTGCCGCTGTTGTCGATGTTAATGTTGTAGCGGACGTCCTGATCGAGCTCGTAGTAGTTGGGAGCGCCGGCCGGGCTCTGCAGCGGCTGGTAGTCAGCCACGAAAGTCGTGTAGCCCTCGCGGCCCGGCTCGTAGCTCTGGAACATATAGAAGTCGGTGCCGTCAGCTTTCGGCACCGAGGTGATGAAGGGCGCTTCACGGTGGCTCGATGCCTTCGCCGGCGCCGCCCAGAATGCGCCGGCCGCGAGCGTCGCGGCCAGCACCGATCCCCAAATTCCCTTACGCATGTCGTTCCCCGTTGATGAGGCGTGGCAGAGGTCATCCCTGCGTTTCGCCCTCTTCTCGGGTGCTTGTACGTTTCACACCTACATGCCGGATTCGCGGGATAGTGTCGCCGCACTCCCGCCAGCCGAGCCGCCGCCTGCTCGAGAGATGGTTGGCGCTCCAACATTCTCACGCGCGCGGCGAGCAGCGTGCGCCGTGGATAGATACCGTGCTTCACCCCGAGGAAATCCATGACGGAGTCCGCAGTCGTCTACACCAACGCGCCGGACGCCGAGGCCGCCGCGCTCGAGCTCTCGCGCAAGATCAGGGTAGCGCTTCCTGGCGATCCTCCCGACGCGCTCGTCGTGTTTGCCTCGCCGCGCTACCCGCACGAACCGCTTTTGCGCGGCCTCTACGAGGGCTGCAAGCCGAAGCTGCTGGTCGGCGCCTCCTCGGCAGGCGAGTTCACCTCGGAGCACCGGGGGCAGGGCCTGGCCTGCGCGCTGGCGCTCCGCTCGAAGGAGATCCGTTTCTCCGCCGGCGTGGGGCGCGGCATCGGCCAGGATCGCAAGGCCGTCGCCGGCCAGATCGTCGCGGGCTTCCAGGGGCTGGGCTCGCGCAACCACGTCTACCGCTCGGCGCTGGTGATGACCGACGCCCTCGCCGGCCACGCCGACGATCTCGTCGATCAGCTCACGCTGGCCACCGCCGGCAAGTACCAGTTCTTTGGCGGCGGCGCGGGGGACGACGCGCAGTTCCGCCGCACCCAGGTCTTCTTCGGCACCGAGGCGATCAGCGACGCCGCGGTGGCGCTGGAGATCCTCTCCGAGAAGCCGGTGGGCATCGGCGTCGGGCACGGCTGGGAGCCGGCGGGCCCTCCCCTGCGCGTCACCGAGAGCGAAGGCATGATGGTGGTCAGCCTCAACGGACTGCCCGCCCTCGAGGCCTTCGAGGACCACGCGCAACGCACCGGCCAGACGCTCGACCGCACGGCGCCCTTGGGCTTCTTCCTGCACAATATCATCGGCATCGACACCGGCTCGGGCTACCGGTTGCGGGTGCCGCTCTCCATCGGCGAGGACGGCTCGATCGTCTGCGCCGCGGAGATCCCCGCCGGCTCGACGGTCAACCTGATGCGCACCACCGCGCATTCGGCCATCGACGCTGCCTCGCGGGCGACCAAGGCCGCGCTGGCGGGCATGGGCGGACACCCGCCGCAGGTGGCGCTCTTCTTCGACTGCGTCGCCACCCGGCTGCGCATGGGCGACGTCTTTGGCCTAGAACTCGACGGCCTCGCGCAGAGCCTGCAGGGCGTCACCTACGCGGGCTGCAACACGCACGGGCAGATCGCGCGCGCGCCGGGCCAGTTCGGCGGCTTCCACAACTGCACGGCGGTGGTCTGCGTGCTGCCGGCCTGAGCGAGGATGTACCCGACCCTGGAGCGCATCAGCAGCCTTTCGCGAGCGGCGACGCGGGGCGCGGCGGCAATGGAGCTGGCGCGGCACCTGGGCGCCGACTGGCTGCTGCTCTTCATCCGCGACGACAAGGTCCACGCCTTTTTGCCCGCGCCCGGAATGCCGCAGACGATTCCGGGCGGCCCCACCTGGGCCGAGCTCTTCCGCCGCTGCCGCACGCCGGGCCGCCACCACCTCCAGGTTTGCTATCCCGATCGCGCCACCCTGCGGGACGCGGTGGCCATCGCCACCGAGGACGGGCTCGTCTTCGCGCTCGTCGGCGGACAGGTGGGCGAGCTCGAGCATCCGCCGCTCTGCCTCCCGCTGCTGGCCGCGCTGCTGCGCGCGGAGCTGGAGACGAAAGCGGCGCTGGGCAAGGAGCAGGCCGCCCGCGAGGAGGCGCGCCACGCGGTCACCATCACCACCGTCCTCGATCTCACCCGCGCGGATCTGGAGAGGTCCCTCAGCGAGACGCGCCGCCTCAACGCCGAGCTCGAGTCGGCGGCGCAGCGCAAGGACGAGTTCCTCGCCATGCTCGCCCACGAGCTGCGCAATCCGCTCTCGCCCATCGTCTCGGGGATCGACATCCTCCGCCGGCAGGGACACGAGGAGGCGAAGTCGCCCCGCATCCTCGAGGTGATGGAGCGCCAGGCGCATCACCTGACGCGCCTGGTGGACGACCTGCTCGACGTCTCGCGCATCAGCCGCGGCCTCATCCAGCTGCGCCAGGAGACGGTGGCGCTGGCGAGCGAGCGGCACCTCGCGGTCGAGTCGGTGCGGCCGCTGGTCGAGAGCGAGCGGCACACGCTCACCCTGACCATGCCGGCAGAGCCGATCTGGGTGTCGGGCGACGCCGTGCGCCTCACGCAGATCTTCGCCAACCTGCTCACCAACGCCGCCAAGTACACGCAGCCGGGCGGACGCATCGAGGTGACGGTGCAACGCGAGGGCGAGCGCGTGGCGGTGCGGGTGCGGGACACCGGCGTCGGCATCGAGCAGGAGATGCTGCCCAAGGTCTTCGACCTCTTCACCCAGGCGCCGCGCTCGCTCGACCGCGCCAAGGGCGGACTCGGCATCGGGCTGACGCTGGTGAGCCGGCTGGTGGGGCTGCACGGCGGCGTCATCGACGCGGTCAGCGATGGCATCGGCAAGGGCAGCGCCTTCACCGTGCGGCTGCCGCTGGCACCGCCGCCGCCGCGGACGCTTCCGGGCCCGGAGCGCGAGGCGGTGCGGCCGGCGGCGCAGCGGGTGCTGGTGGTCGAGGACAACCTCGACGCGGCGGAGCTCCTCGCCGAAGCGCTGCGCATGTCGGGGTGCACGGTGCGGATCGCGAACGACGGCGAGCAAGGGCTGGCGGCGGCGCTCGAGTTCCTTCCCGATCTGGTGCTGCTCGACATCGGCCTCCCGCGCACCGACGGCTACGCGGTGGCGCGCGCGCTGCGGCAGCGGCTGCCGGGGACGCGGATGGTGGCGCTCTCGGGATACGGAGGCGAAGACTTCCGCGCCCGCAGCCGCGAGGCGGGGTTCGACGCGCACCTGGTCAAGCCGGTGGAGCTGGACGAGCTGCTCAAGCTGGTGCGGGCGTCGGCCGCGCGATGAGGCGCAGGAGCACGAAGCCGAAGGCGGCGGCGATGAGCGAGAGGTATTGCCCCGGCGTCCAGCCGAGGTAGCGCGCGTCGCCGACGCGCAGGGCGTCGAGGGCGAAGCGCACTGGACCGTAGAGCGCGAAGAAGAGGCCGATGAAGAAGCCGGAGGGGCGCGGCTTGCGGTCGAGCCAAAGGAAGATCGCCGCCATGACGAGCGCGTAGAAGAACTCGAGCAGGCCCAGGTCGTAGCGCGGCCCCGCGGGAAAGCGCACCGCGAGAAAGCTCCGGCTCTCGACGCCGATGTGGTCGTGAGCGAGCGCGCAGCCAAGCCGTCCGAAGATCCAGGCGAAGGCAAATCCAAAGGCGACGAGGTCGATGAAGGCGAACATCTGCGCGCCCGAGAGCCGCTTGCGGCGCATCGCCCAGAGCGCGCCGGCCACGCCGCCGAGGAGGCCGCCGTACGACGACATGGTGCCCCACACTTCGAGCAGCACCAGCGGGTTCTGGCGCAGCGCCTCGCGCTCGTAGAGCAGGGTGTCGAACAGATGCGAGCCGACGAAGCCCGCAAGGACGGTCGAGAGCAGCAGGCTCAGGACCAGGTCCGGATCCCAGCCGCGGCGGGCGGAGCGGCGCGCGACGATCTGGTAGCCCACCGCTACCGCGGCGAAGACCAGCACCTGGAAGGCGGTGATCACCTGCCCGAAGACGCGCAGCACCGGCTCTGGAAAATAGGGGAACACGGCGGCGCACTGTACCGCGCCCGCGGACTATTTCTTCCGCGCCGGATAGCCCAGCTTGCCGAGCGTGCGCGCCATCTCGTCGAGCGCGGCCGGGTCCTCGATGGTCGGGGGCAGCGTCCAGGCGACGCCGTCGGCGATCTTGCGCACCGTGCCGCGGAGGATCTTTCCCGAGCGCGTCTTGGGCAGCTTGCCCACCGACGCCGCCGTCTTGAAGCAGGCCACCGGCCCGATGCGCTCGCGGACCAGCCGCACCAGCTCGGCGCACAGCTCGGCCTCTTCGCGCGCCACGCCCGCCTTGAGCACCACGAAGCCCACCGGCACCTCGCCCTTGAGCGCGTCGTCCACGCCCACCACCGCGCACTCGGCGACGTCGGGGTGCGAAGCCAGGATCTCCTCCATGGCGCCGGTGGAGAGCCGGTGGCCGGCGACGTTGATGACGTCGTCCATGCGTCCCATGATCGAGAGGTAGCCTTCCTCGTCGTAGAAGCCGCCGTCGCCGCTCAGGTACCAGCCGGGATAGCGGGCGAGGTAGGCGCGCTCGAAGGTCGCCTCGTCCTGGTAGAGCGTCACCAGATTTCCCGGCGGCAGTGGCAGGCGGATGGCGATGGCGCCGTTCTGGCCGGCGGGCTGGTCGCGGCCCTCCTCGTCGAGGACGTGCACGTCGTAGCCCGGCACCGGCCGCGTCGCCGAGCCCGGCTTGACGGCAAACTTCTCGAGGCCGATGGGATTGGCGACGATGGGCCAGCCCGTCTCCGTCTGCAACCAGTGATCGACGACGGGAATGCGCAGCCGCTCCTGCGCCCAGTGCAGCGTCTCCGGATCGCAGCGCTCGCCGGCGAGAAAGAGCGCGCGCAGCGTCCGGGTCGGATTCCATTGTTCGATGAAGGCGCCCTTGGCGTCCTCGCGGCGGATGGCCCGGAACGCCGTCGGCGCGGTGAAGAGCGTGCGCACGCCGTGCTGCGCGACCACCCGCCAGAAGGCGCCCGCGTCAGGGGTGCCCACCGGCTTTCCTTCGTACAAGATGGTGGTGCAGCCGTGCAGCAGCGGCGCGTAGACAATGTACGAATGCCCGACCACCCAGCCGATGTCGCTCGCGGTGAAGAAGGGCTCGCCGGGGTTGGCGTCGTAGATGTTCTGCATGCTCCACTTGAGCGCGACGGCGTGGCCGCCGTTGTCGCGGACGATGCCCTTGGGGCGCCCGGTGGTGCCGCTGGTATAGAGGATGTAGAGCGGGTCGCCCGCCTGCACCGTCACGCACTCGGCGGGCTGGGCGCCTTTGACCGCGTCGTCCCAGGTGAGATCGCGATCGGCCGTGAGCCCCGCCTCGAGCTGAGGCCGCTGGAAGACGACCACCCGCTCGGGCTTGTGCTGCGCCAGCTCGATGGCCTTGTCCACCATCGGCTTGTACGCAACGGTGCGGCCCGGCTCGAGGCCGCAGGAGCCGCAGACGAGAACTTTCGGCGTGGCGTGATCGATGCGCGCGGCCAATTCGTGCGCGGCGAAGCCGCCGAAGACCACCGAGTGCACCGCGCCCAGCCGCGCGCAGGCCAGCATGGCGATCACCGCCTGCGGGATCATCGGCATGTAGATGAGGACGCGGTCGCCTTGTGCCACGCCCAGCCTGCGCAGCGCGCCGGCGAAGAGCGCCACCTCCGCCCGCAGCTCGCGGTAGGTGTAGCGCGCGGTGGCCTGGGTGACGGCGCTGTCCCAGACGAGCGCCAGCTGATCGCTGCGGCCCGCGTCCACGTGGACGTCGAGCGCGTTCTCGCAGGTGTTGAGCGCGCCGCCCTCGAACCAGCGCGGCCGGCGCGGGCTCGCCTTGTCGAGCACCCGGTCCCACCTCTTCCTCCAGCGCAGCGCGCCGGCCGCCTCGGCCCAGAAGCCTTCCGGATCCTCCAGCGAGCGTCGGTACACCTCTTGATAGCGGCCCATGGCGCACTGTTCGCTGGCCGGGAGCGCGAATGCAAGCTGCGCTGCGGTGGACACATGCCCGGCCTTAAAGTGGCCGGCCGGCGGGCGCCGTGGTCTGATCCCGCAAGACCATAGGAGGCACCGTGAACAAGCTCGCCCTCGCAGCTCTACTCCTCGCCGCACCGCTTGCCGCCCGCGCCGAAGTCGGACTTCGCCTCGGCCTGGACGCCACCGTCGCCTATCACACCAAGGACAGCGCCACGAGCAGCAGCACCCACTTCATCACCGACAACTTCCCGCTCGGCGCAGACGTGATGCTGAGCTACTGGACGCCGGGCTCGCTCCTGGCGATCGACCTGGAACTGGGCGAGGCCTTCTACCTCAGCCCGCCGGGCACCGCCGGCAAGCGCATCGGCACCATCCTGCGCCCCGGCGTCCGCGTCTCGCCGCCCATCCTGCCGGTCTACCTGCGCGCCGCCATCCCCATCAGCATCGAGGCGCCCAACGAATACGACGCCGGCCGCACCTATGGCCTGCGGCTCGGGGCCGGCATCACCATCCCGCTGGTCCTCTTCAAGGTCTACGTCGAAGGCGACTTCGACACGCCGCTGGGCGGAGGAAACAACGGGGCGCCGAGGGCGTTCGACACCTGGAACTTCCTCGTGAACGGCGGACTCGACTTCCGGTTCTAGTGGCGGCCGCCGACGCCGCACCGCTGGCGCTGGTCCTCTCCGGAGGCGGCGCCCGTGGGGCCTACGAAGTCGGCGTCCTCAAGTACATCCTCGGCAAGCTCTCCGCGGGGCTGGGCGAACAGGCCCGGCCCCGCATCTTTTGCGGCACCAGCGTCGGCGCCATCAACGCCTGCGCCATCGCCGCCCACCACGACGCGCCGGACCTGGGCGTCGAGCTGCTCGCCGAGCGGTGGCGCGCGCTCAGCCTCGACGCCGTCTTCCGGCTGGGCTGGGGCGACCTGACCGGCCTGCTCCGCTGGATCTCCGGCTCCGGTCGCGAGGGCGGACCGCGCAGCCTGCTCGACGCCGGTCCGCTCGCCGAGCTGGTGCGCTCGGCGATCCCCTGGCGCAACCTGCACCAGGGCGTCGCCGACCGGCGCGTGCTGGGCGTTACCCTCTCGGCCACCGACGTCGAGACCGGGCACACGGTGGTCTTCGTCGAGACGGGGGAGCAGGCGCAGCTCTACTCGCGCGACCGCACCGTGGACTGGACCGCGGTGCGGCTCACCGCCCAGCACGCGCTCGCCTCCGCGGCCATCCCCATCATCTTTCCCACCGTGCGCGTGGCCGGCCGCATGTACTCGGACGGCAGCTTGCGGCAGAACACGCCCATCGCGCCGGCGCTGCGGCTGGGCGCGGGCCGCGTGCTGGTGATCGGCCTGCGCACCCGGGCGCGGGAGCGGTCGCCTCTGGGCCGGCAGGATGCGGACGACCAGCGCACCTATTCGTCGCCGCTCTTCCTCTTCGGCAAGCTGCTCGACGCGCTGCTGCTCGACCGCGTCGAGAACGACCTCGCCAACCTCCGCCAGGTGAACGCGGCGCTGCTGGAATTGCAGCGGCTCAGCCCCATCGCCATCGGCCGCGAGCCGCTGGCGGCGGCCATGGAGGCGGCGGGCGGAGGGCTGCGGCCGGTGGCCGACCTCTTCATCCGGCCCTCGCAGGATCTAGGCGCGCTGGCCGCAGACGTCCTCGGGCGGCCGGCGGTGCGCTCAAGGCTGGCGGGACCGGCGGGATATCTGCTGCGGCGCCTGGGCGAGGCGGCGGGCGGCGGCGATCCCTCCGACCTGCTCAGCTACCTGCTCTTCGACGCCGCCTATGAGAACGAGCTGATCGCGCTGGGCGAGCGCGACGCCGCCGCCCGCAGCGAGGAGCTGCGCGATTTTCTCGCCGGGCCCTCAGCGGAGCCGCGCAAGAGCGGTCCGTAGCGCCTCGGGCAGCTCCGAGACGCAGGCGATGCGCTGCCCACCTTCGGGATGCGGAAACGAGAGCCGCTCGGCGTGGAGCATGAGCCGCTCGCCGGGCACGCCGTAGGTCTCGTCGCCCAGCACCGGAAAGCCCGCCTCCGAGAGCTGCACGCGGATCTGGTGGGTGCGGCCGGTGTCGAGCTCGATGCGGAGCAGCGCTGCCTCGCGAAGCTGCTCCACCTTGACGAAGCGCAGCCGCGCCCGCCGCGCCGTCTGCAGCTGCGTGGTGAAGCGGCGGCGATCGTTCGCGTCCTGCCCGTAGGGCGTGTCGAGCTGCAGCTCGTCGGGGGGCGCGCCCTGCACCAGCGCCAGGTAAGTTTTCTCGATCGCACCCTCGTCGAAGGAGCGGGCCAGCGCTTCCTCGGCCGACTTGCGCAGGGCCACCAGCAGGCAGCCGCTCGTCCCCCGGTCGAGGCGGTGGACGACGCGGGGCCAGGCGCGTCCGCCGGGTGGCGCGAGCTCGCGCGCGAGGAGGGGAAGCACGTCCTCGTCGACCGCCAGCCCGGCCGGCTTGTCCACGACGGCGAGCGAGGAATCACGAAACAGGACAGCCAATGACACGCGGCGTTCCTACCATGCAATCCCCAACCTATTCTGAGGTTCGATGACGGCTGACTTGACCGAGCGGGCGGGAGGCGTCCTTCTCCACCCCACTTCCCTGCCCGGCCCGCACGGCTGCGGCGACCTCGGGCCGCAAGCGCACACCTTCGCGCGCTGGCTGCACGACGCCGGCCAGCGCTATTGGCAGATGCTGCCGGTCGGGCCGCTCGGCTATGGCAACTCGCCGTACAGCGCGCTCTCGGCCTTTGCCGGCAACCCGCTCTTCATCAGCCTCGAGCGGCTGGTCGAAGAGGGCCTCTTGCCGCGCGGCGCCCTCTCGCAGGCGCCGCGGTTCCCGGCCGGGCGCACCGACTACGCCGCCGCGCGCGCCTTTCGGGGACAGTGCCTGCGCACCGCCTTCGCGGCCTTTGGCAAGCGGACCAGCGACCATCCCTCCTTTGAGATCTTCCGCGCCCAGAGCGCTTTTTGGCTGGAAGACTTTGCCCTCTACTCCGCCATCAAGAGCGCCCGCCGCGAGCTGCCCTGGACCGCCTGGGAAGCAGATCTGCGCGCCCGCGATCCGGCGGCGCTCGACCGCGCGCGGCAGGCGCTGCGGGCGGAGATCGAGCAGCAGCGCTTCGAGCAGTACCTCTTCGTCCGGCACTGGCAGGCGCTGCGCGACGAGAGCGCGATGCTGGGCGTCCGGCTGATCGGCGACCTGCCCATCTTCGTCGCCCACGACAGCGCCGACGTCTGGGCGCACCGCGAGCTCTTCTTCCTCGACCCGCAGGGCCAGCCCACCGTGATCGCCGGAGTCCCGCCCGATTACTTCAGCAAGACCGGCCAGCGCTGGGGCAATCCGCTCTATCGCTGGGACGAGGCGACCCTCCAGTGGTGGCTGCAGCGGTTCGCGGCCATGCTCGCGCGCTTCGACGCCGTCCGCCTCGACCACTTCATCGGCTTCACCCGCTATTGGGAGATTCCGGCCGAGGAGCCCACCGCGCAGAACGGTCGCTGGCGGCCGGGGCCGGGCGCGCGGCTCTTCGAGAAGCTGGGGCCCTTGCCGCTCATCGCCGAGGATCTGGGCGCGGTCACGCCCGAGGTCACGGCGCTGCGCGATCAATTCGGCTTTCCGGGAATCAAGCTGCTTCAATTTGCCTTTGGGACCGATCCGCAGGCGCCGACCTTTCTTCCCTATCATTATGATCGCAATGCGGTGGCCTATACCGGCACCCACGACAACGACACCACCTCCGGCTGGTTCTGGAAGCTGGGCGCCGAAGAGCGGGCGGCGGCGCTCGCCTACCTGGGCAGCGCGGGGCGGGAGATCCACTGGGAGATGCTGCGCGCGGTCTGGGCCTCGGTGGCCAACCTGGCCATCGCG
Source organism: Deltaproteobacteria bacterium (assembly GCA_025350525.1). Lineage (GTDB taxonomy): Bacteria > Myxococcota > Myxococcia > Myxococcales > 40CM-4-68-19 > 40CM-4-68-19. Next base: position 550 of record JANXXR010000443.1, on the reverse strand, counting down.
CCGGTGCAGGACCTGCTCGGGCTGGGCTCGGAGGCGCGGATGAACACGCCCGGCACCGCGCAGGACAACTGGGAGTGGCGGCTGGAGTCGCTCCCGGGCGCCGCCGTGCAGCAGCGGCTGCGGGACCTGACCTCGACCTACGGCAGGAGCGCGCGATGAAGCGCAAATCCTGGGAGCTGCGCGGCGGCCAGCTGCGCGACGACCCCCAATGGTTCAAGGACGCCATCATCTATGAATTGCGGGTGCGCTCGTTCATGGATTCGAACGGCGACGGGATCGGCGATTTCCCCGGATTGACCTCCAAGCTCGATTATCTTCAAGACCTGGGCGTCAATGCACTCTGGCTTTTGCCCATCAATCCCTCGCCCGGGCGCGACGACGGCTATGACATCTCCGACTATACCGACGTGCACCCCGACGTCGGCACGCTCGAGGACTTCCGCCACTTCGTCGAGGAGGCGCACCGCCGCGGCATCCGCGTCATCACCGAGCTGGTGCTCAACCACACCTCCGACCAGCACCCCTGGTTCCAGCGCGCCCGCCGCGCGCC
>JANXXR010000441.1 GCA_025350525.1 Deltaproteobacteria bacterium | reverse complement strand
GCCGAGATGGCCGGGCGGGGGCGTGGTACCGAAGGCGCTGCGCGAGGGGGGGAAAGGTTTTGGGAAACCTTCAGCCGAGGGGGGGTAAGGTTCTGAGAAACTCAGCCTTCAGGGGTCCATAGGTTCTGGGAACCGACAACCGAGCGAGGGTTGCGAGGGATAGTGCGCGACGTGTACTCGGATCGTTTCGGTGACTCGGCAGCGCGCAAGATCGGAAGATTCTTTGCCTGACCAAGACCGGCGGAGCTTGGAACGAGCGCTGCGAGCTCGTCCGCAGGGCGCTGACCCGTTGACGGTGGTGGATTACCTGTACCTGGGACAGTTGCCATCGCTGCTCTTCTCTGCCGATGCATGGCCGAAGGCACGCGAACGGCTTGGTGGTGCTCCGAACTTGAAAGAAAGGCTTCAGGCAGCCCTTGGCCAAATTGCGCCCGTGCGGAACGAAATCGCGCACGTTCGCGAAGTGCAGCCCGAGCGACTCCAGCGCGCCAACGTCGCGTGCGGCGAAATTCTCGAGATGATTGTTCCGCGTGAAGAAGGGTGAAGGAGACTTACACATGGCGGGCGGCGAAGTCGTTACTGCGGCGCAAAAGAAAATCCTCCGCGACGAGATGATCCACTGCGCTAAGCAATGCGAGGCATTTGCAGGTCTTCCTTCTTCGTCCAGGACCTCGCGAATTTGGATCCAGCCGAGTTGGTACGTCGGTATGTGCTTGCGAAGGCACCGACCGAAGGGTTCATCCGGCTGTGGGAGGAGAAACGCCTTGAGCTCGTCGTGGAAGCCCTTGCGTGGAGTCACCGCGAAATGTTCGACAAGTCTGTAGGGGGGTGGCGCGACTTCGTCTGAAGCAATACGGATGCGACGTCAGGCCCTGCCAAAGCAATGTAGGCGCTCTGATCCGCAGCACTGGACAGGAAGCGACTATGCTCATCAGCGGCGATGACGCTCGGTGATGAAGCGATTGAGGTCCTCTGCGCGAATCCTAATGAGGTTCACAACGCGAAAATGCGGAATCGCGCCGGTGGCGGCCCATTTGTAGACCGTGGCGGTGCAGACGCCGAAAATCTGCGCGACTTGGCGGACGGTGAGGAGTAGCTCGATCGGCGGTAGCAAATTGGTAGCAAAAGTTCTGGGAAACGGGGTGGATCCTTGGGATCCTTGGACGGCTGCTTCGGGTCCTGGTGCCAAGGATTCCGCAGCGTTGGTAAGCGCGAGTGATTGTTGCGCGGCGTCCGGGGCCGCTTGGGGTGCAAGTGGTCGCTGGTTCGAATCCAGTCGCCCCGACCAATCGAGGCCCCTGATCTTCTTCCCGTTCGGGAGACGGTCAGGGGCCTCGTCTTTTTAGCAAACTCTGGGACGGAGGCAGCCCCCGGTCGCGCGGCTTCAAGCCGACGTCGAGAGCGGCAGGCGCACGGTGAAGCGCGCCCCTTGTCCCTTGGCGCTCTCCACCGAGACGGTGCCGCCGGAAGCCCCGATCACCTGCTTGACGATCCACAGCCCGAGCCCGAGGCCGGCGTAGTTGCGCGCCGGCACCGCGCGCTCGAAGCGCTCGAAGATGCGCTCCTGCTCTTTGGGGTCCACGCCGATGCCGTGGTCCACGACGCTGAGCTGCGCCCAGCCGTCCTGGGCGCTGACCAGGATCTCGATCGGCTTTCCCGAGCCGTACTTGACCGCGTTGGTGAGCAGATTCGTGACCACCTGGTCGAGGCGGAAGAGATCCCAGGAGCCGACCGGCCGCCCCTCGCCCGTCACCGAGATCGGCGAGGAGTCGGGCTGCGCGGCGAAGCGCGCCGCCACCGTCCGGGCCAGCTCGATCAGATCAACCTGCTGCGGCTCGAGCACCAGCCGCCCGGTGCCGATGCGCGAGACGTCGAGCAGCTGGGCCACCAGGTTCTTGATCCGGTCCACCTGCCGCAGCGAGACGTTGAGGTGCTCACGAAAGGCGTCGGCGCCGCTGCTGCGCCGGATGATCTCCAGCTGCAGCTTGAGCGGAGTCAGCGGCGTATTCAGCTCGTGCGAGGCGAGCGAGAGGAAGTCGTCGCGGATGCGGACCGCCTGCCGCAGCTCGCCGGTGAGGGCCTCGGCTTTCACCCGCGAGCGGACCAGGGCGGTGACCTCGTAAGCGAAGGTGACCAGCCCGTCGACCTTGCCTTCG